>NZ_JBBKBA010000003.1:300000-469346 GCF_038404985.1 Ferrovibrio sp. MS7 | reverse complement strand
AGCCTACATCCTGACCAAGGAAGAGGGCGGCCGCCACACCCCGTTCTTCACCAACTACCGTCCGCAGTTCTACTTCCGCACCACCGACGTGACCGGTGTGGTGTCGCTGCCGGAAGGTGTCGAAATGGTGATGCCGGGCGACAACGTGACCATGCAGGTCGAGCTGATCGCGCCGATCGCCATGGATGACGGCCTCCGCTTCGCCATCCGCGAAGGCGGCCGTACCGTCGGCGCCGGCGTCGTCGCCAGCATCTCCGCCTAAAGCGGAGACGCTGCGCATGCAGGGGTGTAGCTCAATCGGCTAGAGCACCGGTCTCCAAAACCGGGGGTTGGGGGTTCGAGTCCCTCCACCCCTGCCAGCGCGGCAGAAGATTATTAGAGGTTAGACGTAGCGTTCATGGCGAAGACCAGTCCCATCGAATTCCTGCGGCAGGTGCGCCAGGAGACCGCCAAGGTCACCTGGCCGACCCGCAAGGAAACCCTGATCACCACCGCAATGGTGTTCCTCATGGGTTTGGTCGCGGCCCTGTTTTTCTTCCTGGTCGATATGGTGCTCCGTTCCGGGGTGCAACTCGTCCTGGGTCTGGGAGGCTAAGGCGATGGCGAAGCGCTGGTACATCGTCCATGTCTATTCGAATTTCGAAAAGAAGGTTGCCCAGGCGATCCGCGATGCCGCGGCGCAGAAGGGCATGGCCGATCTGATCGAAGAGATCCTGGTGCCGACCGAGGAAGTGGTGGAGATCCGCCGCGGCCAGAAGGTGAATGCCGAACGCAAGTTCTTCCCCGGCTACGTGCTGGCGAAGATGGAAATGACCGACGAGACCTATCACCTCGTCAAGAATACGCCGAAGGTCACCGGCTTCCTGAGTTCGGCCGGCAAGCCGTCGCCGATCACGGAGGCCGAAGCCCAGCGCGTCGCCAACCAGGTCAAGGAAGGCGTCGAGCATCCGAAGCCGTCGGTGGTGTTCGAGGTCGGCGAGCAGGTCCGCGTCGCGGACGGCCCGTTCACCTCCTTCTCCGGCGTGGTGGAAGAAGTGGACGAGGAGCGCGCCCGCCTCAAGGTGGCGGTGTCGATCTTCGGCCGTGCCACCCCGGTTGAGCTGGAATACAGCCAGGTCGAGAAGGCCAGTTAAGGCAGAGTTCCCTGATTTCCCGGTCAAAAAAGCATTTGACCGGGGCCCCGCCGGGGCTTATAAGCGCCGGCTTCCGGGGTGGTAAACCCCGGTTTCGTCGTGTGGGAGGCGGTTTGGGCCTAAATTCGCCGGGCCTGTGACCACCGCACCGCGCAGTCTCCAACGGGAGCAAGTCTCCCATGTGAGCCAAGGAGTTAGAGATGGCGAAGAAGATTGACGGCTATATCAAGCTGCAGGTTCCGGCCGGCAAGGCCAATCCGTCGCCGCCGATTGGTCCGGCTCTGGGCCAGCGCGGCGTCAACATCATGGAATTCTGCAAGGCGTTCAACGCGCAGACCAAGGAACTGGAACCGGAAATGCCGATCCCGGTGGTCATCACCGTGTATTCGGACCGCTCCTTCACCTTCAAAACCAAGACCCCGCCGGTGACCTACTTCCTGAAGAAGGCCGCCAAGATCAAGTCGGGCGCCAAGGTGACCGGCCGCGAGAAGGTCGGTTCGGTGACCATGGATCAGGTGCGCGAGATCGCCAAGGCCAAGATGGAGGACCTCAACGCCCACGACATCGAAGCGGCTTCGCAGATGATCATTGGCTCGGCCCGTTCGATGGGCCTGGAAGTCACGGGCGCGTAAGGGGACTTGAAACATGTCTAAGGGCAAGCGCTACACCGCCATTTCCAAGACCGTCGATCCGGAAACCCGCTACGACCTGAACCAGGCCGTCAAGCTGGTGAAGGCCGCCGCCAAGGCGAAGTTCGACGAGACCATCGAGATCGCGATGAATCTCGGTGTCGATCCGCGTCACGCCGACCAGATGGTCCGTGGCGTCGTCACCATGCCGTCGGGCACCGGCAAGACCGTGCGCGTCGCGGTTTTCGCCAAGGGCCCGAAGGCTGAGGAAGCCAAGAAGGCCGGTGCCGATCTGGTTGGCGCCGATGATCTCGCCGAGATCATCAACGGCGGCAAGATCGAGTTCGACCGCTGCATCGCCACCCCGGATATGATGGCCGTGGTCGGCCGTCTCGGTAAGGTGCTGGGCCCGCGCGGCCTGATGCCGAACCCGAAGCTCGGCTCGGTGACCATGGACGTTGCCGGCGCCGTCAAGGCGGCGAAGGGCGGCCAGGTTGAGTTCCGCGTCGAGAAGGCTGGTCTGATCCATGCCGGTATCGCCAAGGCTTCCTTCACCGAGGAGCAGATCCTGGTGAACGTGAAGGCTTTCATCGATGCCGTGCTGAAGGCCAAGCCGACCGGCGTGAAGGGCCATTACGTGAAGAAGGTGGCGCTCAGCTCGACCATGGGTCCGGGCGTGCGCATCGAGCTTTCCAGTGCCATTGGCGGCGACACCGCCAAGGCCGCTTAAGCAGTATTGAGTTTCCCCCGCCGGTTCGCCCCGGCGGGGGCTTCATCCAAGCTTCGGCGCGGATGAAATCCTGTCCGAGACTGCAGGTATCCGATGGGCTCCGGCCCAACGATATAATGGTTAGTCCACCTGCATAGACAGTGATTAGGAACTTCCCGGCGGCCTAGGCCGCTTTGAAGGTTCGAGTCCTGGGACAGGCGAACCGGACGTATGGTTCGCCGTTTGACGTTCAGTCAGGCGTCGGCCGTGCGTTCAAGTGCAACAGGGTCGGAATGATCCGACCCGCGTTGAGGAGACGAGCAGTGGACCGTTCTCAAAAGAAGGAACAGGTAAGCACGCTCAACCAGGTGTTCGCGGACGCCAAGGTTGTTGTCGTCACTCAGAATAACGGTCTGACCGTGGCTCAGGTGACTGAGCTGCGCCGCCAGATGCGTGAAGCTGGGGCCAGTTTCAAAGTTGCGAAGAACCGGCTTGTCTGCCTCGCCCTCGAGGGCACGCCCTACACCCCGCTGAACAAGTTGTTCAAGGGGCCGACCGGCATTGCGTTTGCCAATGATCCGGTCGCGGCCGCCAAGGTCGCCGTGGAATTCGCCAAGAAGAACGACAAGTTCGTCGTTGTTGGCGGCGCCATGGGCGAAACCGTTCTGGATGCCGAAGGCGTGAAGACTCTGGCCAGCCTGCCGTCGCTCGATGAGCTGCGTGGCAAGCTGATCGGCCTGATCCAGGCTCCCGCCACCAAGGTGGCAGGCGTGGTCCAGGCGCCGGCGTCGCAGCTTGCGCGCGTGCTGCAGGCTTTTGCCTCGAAGGAGTGAGGTGGCACTAGCCACACACCGACACACAGTACCCAGAGATATCGAACCTACAGGAGACTAAAATGGCTGATTTGAACAAGATCGTTGACGAGCTTTCCGCTCTCACCGTGATCGAGGCCGCTGAGCTGGCCAAGCTGCTGGAAGAGAAGTGGGGCGTTTCCGCCGCCGCTCCGGTGGCCGTTGCCGCTGCTGGCGGCGCCGGCGCTGCTGCTCCGGCCGCTGAAGAGAAGACCGAGTTCAACGTGATCCTCGCTGACGCGGGCGCCAACAAGATCAACGTGATCAAGGAAGTGCGCGCGATCACCGGTCTCGGCCTGAAGGAAGCCAAGGACCTCGTCGAAGGCGCTCCGAAGGCTGTCAAGGAAGGCGTGAACAAGGACGAAGCCGCCAAGCTGAAGGCTCAGCTGGAAGGCGCCGGCGCCAAGGTCGAAGTCAAGTAATACGCTTAAGCGGCGGGAAGGGGCTGGCATGGCCCCTTCCCAAAGCCGCCGGTATCCGCTTCATGCTCCGGCCATCGCGGGTTTTCGATGGGACAACAGCGGTTTCGGAACTTGGGCGCGGCGATCGCCCGGCGGGATCATGGGCCCGTAAAATTCATCGCTTTCCGAAACCGTCCAGCGGCCTTTCCGTGCACCGTTCCCCCGGGCAATGGAAAGTGTCGCTTTCGCCATTTGGGATATGACATGACCGATACTGGACTGGCGCTGTCTTTCACCGCCCGCAAGCGCGTGCGCAAGAGCTTTGGCCGCATCCCCTCGATCGCCACGATGCCGAACCTGATCGAGGTTCAGAAGAGCTCGTATGAGAGCTTCCTGATGATGCATGTGCCGGCTGATCAGCGCGGCGATGCCGGCCTGCAGGGCGTGTTCAAGTCGGTCTTCCCGATCAAGGATTTCTCCGAAACCTCGTCGCTGGAATTCGTGAAGTACGAATTCGAGCCGCCGAAGTACGACGTTGATGAATGCATGCAGCGTGGCATGACCTTTGCCGCGCCGCTGAAGGTTACGCTGCGCCTGATCGTGTTCGAAGTGGACCCGGATACCCAGGCCAAGTCGGTGCTCGATATCAAGGAGCAGGATGTCTACATGGGCGACATGCCGCTCATGACCGACAAGGGCACCTTCATCATCAACGGCACCGAGCGCGTCATCGTTTCGCAGATGCACCGTTCGCCGGGTGTGTTCTTCGACCACGACAAGGGCAAGACCCATTCCTCGGGCAAGTATCTCTACACCGCGCGCGTCATTCCCTATCGCGGCTCCTGGCTCGATTTCGAATTCGATGCCAAGGACGTGGTGCATGTGCGCATCGACCGCCGCCGCAAGCTGCCGGTCACCACACTGTTCTTCGCGCTCGGCCTGACCCAGGAAGAGATCCTGGATGCCTTCTACAAGAAGGTTATCTACAAGCGCGACAAGAAGGGCTGGCGCACCGAATACAGTGCCGAGCGCATGCGCGGCGTGCGTCTCAATAACGACCTGATCAATGCCAAGACCGGCAAGGTGGCGGCGGAAGCCGGCACCAAGGTGACGCCGCGCCTGGCGCGCAAGCTGGCCGAGGAAGGCCTCAAGGAGCTGCTGGTCTCGCCGGCCGACATGGTGGGCAAGTACAACGCGCTCGACATCATCAACGAGGAGAGCGGCGAGATTTATCTCGAGGCTGGCGAAGAGCTGGACCTGAAGAAGATCGAGCTGCTGGAAGCCGCCGGCATCGAGCAGATCTCGGTGCTGGATGTCGACCACGTCACCATCGGTTCCTACATCCGCAACACCATGGTGGCGGACAAGAACCAGAGCCGCGAGCAGTCGCTGTTCGAAATCTATCGCGTGATGCGTCCGGGCGAGCCGCCGACGATGGACACCGCGGAAGCACTGTTCCACGGCCTGTTCTTCGATCCGGAGCGCTACGACCTCTCGGCCGTCGGCCGCGTGAAGATGAATGCCCGCCTCAGCCTCACCGCCGAGGACACCGTGCGCGTGTTGCGCACCGAGGACATCCTGGCCTGCGTCAAGACGCTGGTTGAACTGAAGGATGGCCGCGGCGACATCGACGATATCGACCATCTCGGCAACCGCCGCGTCCGTTCGGTCGGCGAGCTGATGGAGAACCAGTACCGCATCGGCCTGCTGCGCATGGAGCGCGCCATCCGCGAGCGCATGAGCAGCGTGGATATCGACACCGTGATGCCGCATGACCTGATCAATGCCAAGCCGGCGGCGGCGGCGGTGCGCGAGTTCTTCGGTTCCTCGCAGCTGTCGCAGTTCATGGACCAGACCAACCCGCTGTCGGAAATCACCCACAAGCGCCGCCTCTCGGCGCTTGGCCCGGGCGGTCTGACCCGCGAGCGCGCCGGCTTCGAAGTGCGCGACGTGCATCCGACCCATTATGGCCGCATCTGCCCGATTGAGACGCCGGAAGGCCCGAATATCGGTCTGATCAACTCGCTCGCCACCTATGCCCGCGTGAACCAGTATGGCTTCATCGAGAGCCCGTACCGCCGCGTGCGCGAAGGCAAGGTGACCGACGAGGTCGTCTACCTCACCGCCATGGAAGAGGGTAAGTATTCCATCGCCCAGGCGAATGTGCCGGTGGACCCGAAGGGCAAGCTGGTCGGCGAATTGCTGAACTGCCGCGTCAACGGCGACTTCCAGATGCTGCGCCCCGAGAGCGTCGATTTCATGGACGTGTCGCCGAAGCAGCTGGTTTCGGTCGCCGCGGCGCTGATCCCGTTCCTTGAGAACGACGACGCCAACCGCGCGCTGATGGGCTCGAACATGCAGCGCCAGGCGGTGCCGCTGATCCGCGCCGAAGCGCCGCTGGTCGGTACCGGCATGGAAGAAGTGGTGGCCCGCGATTCCGGCGCTACCATCGTTGCCAAGCGCTCGGGTGTGATCGACCAGATCGACGCCACCCGCATCGTGGTGCGCGCCAGCGACGAAGCCGACATGTCGAAGTCGAACGTCGACATCTACAAGCTGCTGAAGTTCCAGCGCTCGAACCAGAATACCTGCATCACCCAGCGTCCGCTGGTGAAGGTGGGCGATCAGGTGAAGGCCGGCGACATCATCGCCGACGGCCCCTCGACCGAGCTCGGCGAACTGGCCCTGGGCCGCAACGCGCTCGTCGCGTTCATGCCCTGGAACGGCTACAACTTCGAAGACTCGATCCTGATCTCCGAGCGTATCGCCAAGGATGACGTGTTCACCTCGATCCATATCGAGGAATTCGAGGTGATGGCCCGCGACACCAAGCTGGGTCCGGAAGAAATCACCCGTGACATCCCGAATGTCGGCGAGGAAGGCCTCAAGAATCTCGATGAGGCCGGCATCGTCTATATCGGCGCCGAAGTCGGCCCGGGCGACATCATGGTCGGCAAGATCACGCCAAAGGGCGAAAGCCCGATGACCCCGGAAGAGAAGCTGCTGCGCGCCATCTTCGGCGAAAAGGCTTCCGACGTGCGCGACTCGTCGCTGCGCGTGCCGCCGGGCGTTTCCGGCACCGTGGTGGAAGTGCGTGTGTTCTCCCGCCATGGCGTGGAGAAGGACGAGCGCGCGCTGGCCATCGAGCGGTCGGAAATCGAGCGTCTCGCCAAGGACCGCGACGACGAGCGCGCCATCATCGACCGCTCGATCTTCACGCGTCTGCGCGAGCTGCTGAACGGCAAGCAGGCTGACAAGGGCCCGAAGGGCTTCAAGGATGGCGGCAAGATCACCGAAGAGGTGCTTGATGAACTGCCGCATTCCGCCTGGTGGCAGATCAGCCTGAAGAACGAAAAGAACATGGCCGATATCGAGGCGCTGAAGAAGCAATACGATACCGCCATGGCCCGCATCCAGGCCCGTTTCGAGAGCAAGGTGGAGAAGCTGCAGCGCGGCGACGAACTGCCGCCGGGCGTGATGAAGATGGTCAAGGTGTTCGTTGCGGTGAAGCGCAAGCTGCAGCCGGGCGACAAGATGGCCGGCCGCCACGGCAACAAGGGTGTTATCTCCCGCATCATGCCGGAAGAGGACATGCCCTATCTCGAGGACGGCCAGCCGGTCGATCTGGTGCTGAACCCGCTCGGCGTGCCGTCGCGCATGAATGTCGGTCAGATTCTCGAAACCCATCTCGGCTGGGCCTCCGCGGGCCTCGGCAAGCAGATCGGCGAGACGCTGGACCGGGTGCGGCGCAACCACGCCAAGGCGGAAGACCTGCGCAAGGTGCTCAAGACCGTCTATTCGAAGCAGGAATACACCGACAAGGTGGCCGAGCTTTCGGATGACCAGATCATCGAGCTGTCTTCCAACCTGCGTCGCGGTGTGCCGATGGCCACTCCGGTATTCGATGGTGCCCATGAGCCGGACATCAACGAGATGCTGGAGAAGGCCGGCAACGACAAGTCGGGTCAGGTCACCCTGATCGACGGCCGTACCGGCGAGGCCTTCGACCGCAAGGTCACGGTCGGCTACATCTACATGCTGAAGCTGCACCACCTGGTCGACGACAAGATCCATGCCCGTTCGATCGGTCCGTACTCGCTCGTTACCCAGCAGCCGCTGGGCGGCAAGGCGCAGTTCGGTGGTCAGCGTTTCGGCGAAATGGAGGTCTGGGCGCTGCAGGCGTATGGCGCTGCCTACACCCTGCAGGAAATGCTCACGGTCAAGTCGGACGACGTGGCCGGTCGCTCGAAGGTTTACGAAGCCATCGTCCGTGGCGACGACAACTTCGAAGCCGGCATCCCGGAATCGTTCAACGTGCTGGTCAAGGAAATGCGTTCGCTCGGCTTGAATGTCGAGCTGTCGCAGCGTTCCTACTGATCCAGCGCCACAGGAGATTGATCCATGAACGAACTCAGCAACGTTTTCGGCCAGCCCCAGGGCGCTCAGGCTTTCGACCAGATCCAGATCTCGATCGCCTCGCCGGAGCGTATCCGCTCCTGGTCCTACGGCGAGATCAAGAAGCCGGAGACCATCAACTATCGTACCTTCAAGCCGGAGCGTGACGGCCTGTTCTGCGCCCGCATCTTCGGCCCGATCAAGGATTACGAGTGCTTGTGCGGCAAGTACAAGCGCATGAAGTACCGTGGCGTGATCTGCGAGAAGTGCGGCGTTGAAGTCACGCTCTCGAAGGTGCGCCGCGAGCGCATGGGCCATATCGAACTGGCTTCGCCGGTCGCCCATATCTGGTTCCTGAAGTCGCTGCCCTCGCGCATCGGCCTGATGCTCGACATGACGCTGAAGGACCTGGAGCGCATCCTGTACTTCGAAAACTACGTCGTCATCGAGCCGGGCCTCAGCCCGCTGAAGATGTTCGACCTGCTGACCGAAGAGCAGTATCTGCGCGCCCAGGAAGAGTATGGTGAGGACAGCTTTGTCGCCAAGATCGGCGCCGAGGCGATCCGCGACCTGCTGATGGGCATCAACCTGGAGCAGGAGCGGATCAACATCCGCGAGGAGCTGGCCGAGACCACGTCGGAACTGAAGCCGAAGAAGCTGGTCAAGCGCCTCAAGCTGGTGGAAAGCTTCATCGAGTCCGGCAACAAGCCGGAATGGATGGTGCTGACCGTGGTGCCGGTGATTCCGCCGGAACTGCGTCCGCTGGTGCCGCTGGATGGCGGCCGCTTCGCCACCTCGGATCTCAACGATCTCTATCGACGCGTCATCAACCGCAACAACCGCCTGAAGCGGCTGATCGAACTGCGCGCGCCGGACATCATCGTGCGCAACGAAAAGCGCATGCTGCAGGAAGCGGTTGACGCCCTGTTCGACAACGGTCGCCGTGGCCGCGTCATCACCGGCGCCAACAAGCGTCCGCTGAAGTCGCTCTCCGACATGCTGAAGGGCAAGCAGGGCCGTTTCCGCCAGAACCTGCTCGGCAAGCGCGTCGACTACTCCGGCCGTTCGGTCATCGTCGTCGGCCCGGAACTGAAGCTGCACCAGTGCGGCCTGCCGAAGAAGATGGCGCTCGAACTGTTCAAGCCGTTCATCTACTCCAAGCTTGAGCTGCGCGGCCTCGCCGCCACCGTCAAGATGGCGAAGAAGATGGTGGAGAAGGAGCGTCCGGAAGTTTGGGACATCCTGGAAGAGGTGATCCGCGAGCATCCGGTGCTGCTGAACCGCGCCCCGACCTTGCACCGCCTCGGCATCCAGGCGTTCGAGCCGATGCTGATCGAAGGCAAGGCGATCCAGCTTCATCCGCTGGTTTGCTCGGCCTTCAACGCCGACTTCGACGGTGACCAGATGGCGGTGCACGTGCCGCTGTCGCTGGAAGCCCAGCTTGAAGCCCGCGTGCTGATGATGTCGACCAACAACATCCTCAGCCCGGCGAATGGCAAGCCGATCATCGTGCCGTCGCAGGATATCGTGCTCGGCCTCTACTACCAGACGCTGGAGCGCAGCACCCCGCGCGGCGACGTGGTGAAGATCAAGGACCCGGCGGTGCTGATCAAGGCCTGGGCCGAAGACGACGTGATCGTGTTCGATGCCAAGACCCGCGTCGAGCTGCCGAAGACCAACGTGAAGGCCGAAGCCGAGCGTATCCTGGCTTCCGATGCCATCATCGAGCGCGTGCCGTTCTTTGCCACCGTGTCGGAAATCCAGCAGGCGCTGGATGCCAAGGCGATCTCGCTGCATAACCGCATCAAGTCGCGCCTGAACACCGTGGACTCGGAGAACAACCCGATTGTTGCCCGCGTCGTCACCACCTCGGGCCGCATGCTGCTGTCCGAGATCCTGCCGAAGGACAAGAACGTCCCGTTCAAGGTGATCAACCAGCTTCTGACCAAGAAGGAGATCACCAACGTCATCGACGTGGTGTATCGCCATTGCGGCCAGAAGGAGACGGTCATTTTCTGCGACCGTATGATGGCGCTCGGTTTCGCCCGTGCCTGCCGCGCCGGCATTTCGTTCGGCAAGGACGACATGCTCGTGCCGGCCACCAAGGAGAAACTGATCAACGACACCAAGTCGCTTGTGTCGGAATACGAGCAGCAGTACCAGGACGGTCTGATCACCCAGGGTGAGAAGTACAACAAGGTGGTCGATGCCTGGTCGCAGTGCACCGACAAGGTGGCGGACGAGATGATGAAGGTCATTCAGACCGACATCGATCCGAATAACGGCACCCGCAAGAACACCAACTCGATCTGGATGATGGCGCATTCCGGCGCCCGTGGTTCGGCCAACCAGATGAAGCAGCTTGCCGGCATGCGTGGCCTTATGGCCAAGCCGTCGGGCGAGATCATCGAAACGCCGATCATCTCCAACTTCAAGGAAGGCCTTACCGTGCTCGAGTACTTCAACTCGACCCACGGCGCCCGCAAGGGTCTGGCTGACACCGCCTTGAAGACCGCGAACTCGGGCTACCTGACCCGTCGCCTGGTCGACGTGGCGCAGGATTGCATCATCACCGAGGAAGATTGCGGCACCGAGCGCGGCCTTACGGTCAGCGAAGTGGTGGAAGGCGCCGATGTCATCGCCACGCTCGGCGAGCGCATCCTGGGCCGTTTTGCCAGCGTCGACGTGAAGCATCCGCTTACCGGCGAAGTGATCGTGCCGGCGGCCGAGATGATCCAGGAACGCGACGTGGATCGCATCGAGACGGCCGGTGTCGAAACCGTGCTGATCCGCTCGGTGCTGACCTGCGAAGCGCCGACCGGCGTTTGCGGCAAGTGCTATGGCCGTGACCTTGCGCGCGGCACCACCGTGAATATCGGTGAGGCCGTGGGCGTCATCGCGGCGCAGTCGATCGGCGAGCCGGGCACCCAGCTCACCATGCGTACCTTCCATATCGGCGGCACGGCCCAGGTGGCCGAGCAGTCGAGCCTGGATGCGCCCTACGACGCCACCATCAAGGTGGTGAACCGCAACCTCGTTACCGATAGCTCGGGCCGCTTCGTGGTCATGGGCCGCAATTCGGAAATCGTGCTGGTGGACGGCAACGGCCGCGAGCGCGCCCGCTACAAGGTGCCTTACGGCTCCCGCCTGGCGGTGGATGAAGGCGGCAAGGTGAAGAAGGGCCAGCGCATCGTCGAGTGGGATCCTTACACCCGCCCGGTGATCACCGAGCGCGCCGGTATCGTGCACTTCCGCGACCTCGTGGAAGGCGTCTCGATCCGCGAAGCGACCGACGAAGCCACCGGCATCACCTATCGCGTGGTGGCCGACTGGAAGCAGAACCCGAAGGGCGCCGAACTGCGTCCGCGCATCACGCTCCGTGATGAAAAGGGCGAAGTGCTCACGCTGGCCAATGGCGGCGAAGCGCGCTACTTCCTGTCGCCGGATGCCATTCTCTCGGTCGAGGATAACGCCACCGTTCATGCCGGCGACGTGCTCGCCCGTATCCCGGTGGAAGGCACCAAGACCCGCGACATCACCGGCGGTCTGCCGCGCGTGGCCGAACTTTTCGAAGCCCGCCGTCCGAAGGATCATGCGATCATCGCCGAAATCGATGGCCGCGTGGAATTCGGCAAGGACTACAAGGCCAAGCGCCGCCTGGTGATCCGCCCGGTGGAAGAGGGTCTTGAGCCGGTCGAATACCTGATCCCGAAGGGCAAGCATATTGCCGTGCAGGAAGGTGATTTCGTGCGTGTTGGCGACCATCTGCTCGATGGCAACCCGGCGCCGCATGACATCCTCAAGGTGCTCGGCGTCGAGGCGCTGGCCAACTATCTCGTGAACGAGATCCAGGAGGTCTATCGCCTGCAGGGTGTGAAGATCAACGACAAGCATATCGAGGTCATCTGCCGCCAGATGCTGCAGAAGGTCGAGATCACCGATCCGGGCGATACCACGTTCCTGATCGGCGAGCAGGTCGACAAGGTCGAGTTCGAGGAAGTCAACGGCAAGACCCAGGCCGAGGGCCGCAAGATTGCCAAGGCGATGCCGGTGTTGCTCGGTATCACCAAGGCGAGCCTGCAGACCCGGTCCTTCATCTCGGCCGCGTCCTTCCAGGAAACCACCCGCGTGCTCACCGAGGCCGCCGTGTCGGGCAAGACGGACAGCCTGATCGGCCTCAAGGAGAACGTCATCGTCGGTCGCCTGATCCCGGCCGGCACCGGCGCGATCATGGGCCGCATGAAGTCGCTCGCCGCCCAGCGCGACCGCGACTTCGCCGATGCGCTCGAGAGCGAACTGCAGGCAGCGGTCGGCGGCGACGCCGACTGAGCCTCTGGTTCATACCGATAAGAAAAGGGCGGGTCGCAAGACCCGCCCTTTTTTTGCCGCTTTTCCCGATAAGATACGGCGAGCAGGCAGGGGAAGAATGTTCATGCGAGCGATTTTTGTTGTGTTCACGCTGCTGCTCACTGCTTGGGCCGGTGGGGCTCGCGCGTGCTCCGTTGGCCGGATTACACTTGAGGAACGCTTCAACGGAATCCCGACAATCTTCTATGCGCGTATAGTGGAGCTCGAACGACCGGCGCCAATACCTCCTGAGCTGATTGGCCGGCCGGTAATTCAGATACCTCCTAGGGGCCGTTTCGAGCTGATCGAAGTACTCAAAGGCGACCCACCACTCGACAAATGGATGCGGGATCATCCATCAAGCTGCGGTGTAGGGCTGAAGCCTAGTGCTTACTACATCTTCTTCACATATAGCGATCCTGCGGTCTCGTCATGGGCTGCCGGTTCGCGTCGATATGAAGGCCCCGACGATCCGGAGCTATTGCTCATGCTGGCTAAACTGCGGGCGCTGTCAGGGCGCTGATATCAGCCGTAGCCGAAGCCCACCGCGCCGCAGAGGAACATGTTGATGCTGGAGCCATCGGCGGAGAGCGGCATGATCAGTCGCTCGTATTCCAGATGTATGCTTGGCCAATCTCAAGGCGTAATCAATTCCAGCGTCGGGAAATAACTTTTGAACCGGCCCTTGTCGCGGCTGAGCAGCGGTATCCCGGCCACGGCGGCATGGGCGCCGATGAAGAAATCGGGCAGCACCCCGGCCTTGCCGCCTTGTCGGCGGAAATGGCGGAAGGCCTTGCCGGCAAGAAACAGGGCGGCGGGTGGTATCTCCACGCTATCTATGCGCATCAGATCTAGCGTCTCGTCCAGGTCTTCGATCCGCTCGAAGCCGATGGAGAATTCGGCGTAGATCACCGGGTTGATCAGCAGCCGGTGAGTCAGCGACCAGCGTTCCAACTGCTGCTGCGACCAGTCCGCCCAGCGCGGATCGTCGGTGATGAGATCAAGCAGCAGGTTGGTGTCGACCAGCACAGCCTCGGCCATGATCAGCCGCCGCGCGTCAGCGCCATGATCTCGTCGGTGCTGAGGCCCTGTTTCAGCTTGCCGCGCAGCCGGGCGAAAGGAGAGGTGGCTACTACAGCCTCGGCGCCGTCGGCGCGCTGTACCACCACCGCACCATCCGGGCGCAGTTCGAAGCTCACCGCCATGCCGGGGCGCAAGCCAAGATGCTCGCGTACCCGCTTCGGGATCGTCACCTGGCCTTTGCTAGTAAGGGCATGAGACATGGCGTCTCCTGGTAATACTAATTACATTCAGGTATTACTTAGTCCATGCGGGTTTGCTGTGCAAGACTATGCTGGAATCGGGTGAAGATATGTTCTCTTTTTGTATGCATTGTGGTATGATCTACCAGATGCGGGTTTCGCCAAGTGGCGGCAAGGTTCAGGGCTTGCCTATCGGTGGCCTTCGCCTGGAATAAGCCGGAATAAGCAGAAATAAGCAGAAATAAGAAGAAATAAGCAGGAATAAGGCCGGTTTGGATGGAATGGAGCGACGATGCGGTAGTGCTGAGCGTCCGCCATCATGGCGAGAATGCCCGTATCGTCACATTGCTGGCAGAGAACCAGGGCCGCCATGCCGGGTTGCTGCGCGGCAGCGGTTCCGCCAAGGGCGGGGCGTTGCAGCCGGGGCAGGTGGTGCATGCCACCTGGCGGGCCAGGCTGGCCGAGCATCTCGGGCATTTCAGCCTGGAGCCGCTGTCCCATCCCGCCGCCCTGATGCTGGACGATGCCGCTCGCCTGGCTGGCCTCAATGCCGCGCTCGGGCTGGTGGAGGCGACCTTGCCCGAACGCGAGCCGCATCCGGCCTTGTTCGCCGCCACCAGGCTGCTGCTGGAAACCATGGCCGAGATGCCCGACCCGGCCGACTGGGGCGCGCTCTATGTGCGCTGGGAATTGGGCCTGCTGGCCGAGATGGGCTATGGCCTCGATCTCGAAAGCTGCGCCGCCACCGGTTCCCGGCAGCGGCTCACCCATGTCTCGCCGCGCTCCGGCCGGGCGGTTTCGGCCGAGGCCGCCGAACCCTATGCCGGGCGGTTGCTGGCGCTGCCGGCCTTCCTGGTGCCGGGCAGGGGGGCGCCGCCCGCCAACCATCCTGGCGCGGACGTGCTGGCCGGCCTCGGCCTGACCGGGTATTTCCTGGAAAAACGGCTATTTGCCGTGCTGCATGGCCCGGTTCCCGCCGCCCGCCCACGACTGCTAGAGGCTATCACCAAGGCCCTAGCTATATCTGGTGATTTCGATATAACCGCGCCATGAGCAAGCATGTGCCCCCCCGGGAGTTTCCCGATTCCATCCGCGACGTGCCGCTGCCCTCGGCGCTCTCGGAACGCTATCTCGCCTATGCCCTGAGCACGATCACGGCGCGCTCGCTGCCCGATGCCCGCGACGGCCTGAAGCCGGTGCAGCGCCGGCTGCTCTATGCCATGCGGCTGCTCAAGCTTGATCCGGCGGCCGGCTACAAGAAATGCGCCCGTGTCGTCGGCGACGTGATCGGTAAATACCATCCCCATGGCGACCAGTCGGTCTACGACGCCCTGGTGCGCCTGGCCCAGGAATTCGCCCAGCGTTACACGCTGGTGGATGGCCAGGGCAATTTCGGCAATATCGACGGCGATAACGCCGCGGCGATGCGCTACACCGAAGCCCGCTTGACCGAGATCGCCGACCTGCTGCTTTCCGGCCTGGACCAGGAGACGGTGGATTTCCGCCCGACCTATGACGGCACCGAGGAAGAACCCATCGTGCTGCCGGCCGGCCTGCCGAACCTGCTGGCCAATGGCGCCAGCGGCATCGCGGTCGGCATGGCCACCTCGATTCCGCCGCATAATCTGCCCGAGCTGTGCGACGGCCTGCTGCATCTGATCAAGCACCGCAATGCCAGCATCGAGAAGCTGGTGGAACTGATTCCGGGGCCTGATTTCCCCACCGGCGGCCTGCTGGTGGAGCCGGCGGAAACCCGGCTTGAAGCCTACCGCACCGGTCGCGGCAGCTTCCGCCTGCGTGCCCGCTGGGTGCAGGAGGAATTGCAGCGCGGTGCCTGGCAGATCGTCGTCACCGAAATTCCCTACCAGGTGCAGAAGTCGAAGCTGATCGAGAAGATCGCCGAACTGATCAACGAGCGCAAACTGCCGCTGCTCGGCGATATCCGCGATGAATCGGCCGAGGATGTGCGGCTGGTGCTGGAGCCGAAAAGCCGCAACGTCGATCCGGCGGTACTTATGGAAAGCCTGTTCCGCGCCAGCGATCTCGAGATTCGCTTCCCGCTGAATCTCAACGTGCTGGATGGCGGCAAGGTGCCGCGCGTGATGAACCTGCGCGAGGCTTTGCAGGCCTATCTCGATCACCGCATGGAAGTGCTGGAGCGCCGTTCGCGCTACCGCCAGGGCCAGATCGAGCGCCGCCTGGAACTGCTCGAAGGCTTCCTGATCGCCTATCTGAATCTCGACGAGTTGATCGCCATCATCCGGCATGAGGACGAGCCGAAGCCGGTGATGATGCAGCGCTTCAAGCTCACTGATAATCAGGCCGAAGCCATTCTCAACATGCGCCTGCGCAGTCTGCGCCGCCTGGAGGAAATGGAAATCCGCACCGAGCACAAGCAGCTTTCGGAAGAGTTGAAGAATCTGAAGAAGCTGCTCGCCGATGAGGACCAGCGCTGGCAGTCGATTGCGGCTGAGTTGCAGGAATTGAAGAAGAAGGTCGGCCCCAAGACCGCTTTGGGTAAGCGCCGCACCACGGTGGCCGATGCGCCGCAGATTTCGGAAGAAGCTTTCGAGGCCCTGGTCGAGCGCGAGCCGATCACCGTGATCTGTTCCGAGAAGGGCTGGATCCGCGCCCTCAAGGGGCATGTGCAGGATGATGGCAACGCCGCCTTCAAGGAAGGTGACAAGGGCCGCTTCTGGATGCATGCCGAAAGCACCGACAAGCTGATGCTGTTCGGCACCAATGGCCGCGTCTACACCATCGCCTGCGATAAGCTGCCGCGCGGCCGTGGTCATGGCGAGCCGGTGCGCCTCACCGTCGATCTCGGCAACGACCAGGATATCGTCACGCTGTTCAAGTATCAGGGCGACCGCAAATTCCTGGTGGCCGCCAGCGATGGTCGTGGCTTCATCTGCCCTGAATCCGAGATGCTGGCGCAGACCCGTGCCGGCAAGCAGATCCTGAACGTACAGGCGCCGGCGGAAGCCTGTGTCTGCACCGTGGTGGAAGGCGATCATGTCGCCGTGGTTGGCAATAATCGCAAGCTGCTGATCTTCCCGCTGGATCAGGTGCCGGAAATGACCAAGGGCCGTGGCATCACCTTGCAGAAATACAAGGATGGCACGCTGTCGGACGCCAAGACCTTCAAGCTCAAGGAAGGCCTAACCTGGATCGACCGCGCCGGTCGGGTCAAGACCGAGAACGACTTGAAGGAATACCGCGCCGAGCGCGCCCAGGCTGGCCGCATCGTGCCGCGCGGCTTCAACACCAATAACCGCTTCAGCTAAGCCGAATTACAGGGCGGCGGCCTTTATCGCCGCCGCCTTGTAGCGGTCCACCAGCAAGCGCTTCACCAGCTTGCCGGTCGGCGTGCGCGGCAGTTCCGCATCGAAATCGATGCTGCGCGGACATTTCACGCCGGAGAGATGCTGGCGGCAATAGGCGATCAGCTCGCGCTCCATGTCCTGGCCGGCCTTGCGGTGATCCTGTAGCTGCACCACGGCTTTCACCTGCTCGCCCATCTCTGGGTCCGGCACGCCGAACACTGCCACATCGGCCACCGCCGGATGGTTGATCAGCACATTCTCGGCTTCCTGCGGATAGATGTTCACGCCGCCGGAAATGATCATGTAAGCCTTTCGGTCGGTGAGGTAGAGATAGCCGTCATCATCCAGGAAGCCGACATCGCCGAGCGTCGACCAGCCTTCGGCATTGTAGGCGCCGCGCGTCTTGTCGGCATCGTTGTGGTATGAGAACGGCGGCCCGCCGGCGAAATACACCGTGCCGATCTGGCCGGTGGGCAGCAGCGCGCCTTCTTCGCTCACGATCTTGATTTCGGCCACCGCCGCACGGCCGACGCTGCCGCGATGGCTCAGCCATTCCGCCGAGGTGATCAGGGTGACGCCATTGCCCTCGGTGCCGGCGTAATACTCGATCAGGATCGGACCCCACCAATCGATCATCTGCTGCTTGATATCCACCGGGCAGGGCGCGGCGGCATGGATCGCGGCTTTCAGGGATGAGACATCGTAACGCTGTCGTTCGGCCTCGGGCAGTTTCAGCATGCGCACGAACATGGTCGGCACAAGCTGGGTATGGGTGGCGCGGTATTGCCCGACTAATTTCAGGAAAAGCTCCGGCTCGAACTTTTCCATCACCACCACGGTGCCGCCCAGCGCCACGCACATCATGGAATAGCGCAACGGCGCGGCATGATAGAGCGGAGCAGGGGAGAGATAGATGCTGTTGCCATCCATGCCGCACAGGCCATGCACCAGGCGATGCAGGAAGGGATTGACCCAGCCGATCTTTTCGCCGGTGAATACCGGCTTGACGCCCTTGGGCCGTCCGGTGGTGCCCGATGAATAGAGCATGTCCAGCCCCACCACCTGATCCGGGATCGGCTCGGCGGGTTGGGTTTCGAGGGCGGCTTCCCAGGATTGAAAGCTGGGCAGCGTGCCATTGCAGGCGAAGCAGGCGATGTCATCGCCGAGCATCGCCCGCACCGCCTTGGCCTGTTCCGCCAGCTTGGCCGAGGCAACGAAAGCCTTGGCGCCGCAATCCTTGACGATATAGCCGATCTCGGCCGGCGTCAGATGTGTGCTGATCGCGGTGTAGTAGATGCCGCTGCGCTGTGCCGACCAGCAGATTTCCAGGAAGGCGAAGCTGTTTTCCACCAGCAGGGCGATATGATCCTGCGGCTTCAGTCCCAGCCAGCGCAAAAGCTGCGCGCCCTGGTTGGAGCGCCGGTCAAGCTCGGCATAGCTCAACGTGGCGCCGCTGCCGGCCATGATATAGGCCGGCTTCCCCGGATGCGTCGCCGCGTGGAACGACGGATGCAGCATGGCACAGGTCCCTGTTTCTCTCCCCTTGGGGCTGGAGACTAGCAGCAGGGTACCAGCCAGGGCCAGAGAAACCGCAGCGGGCTTGCCTGACTTGGGGCAGCGGCTACACTTGTGTGGTTTTTTCAGCGCGAGCAAATGTGATGGATCTTGATGGTGCCCTACGGCCCTTTATCGCCAATGACCGTATCCCCGGCATCAGCTATGCCCTGACCGACGCCGAAGGCCGCTTCGCCGAAGGGGCGTTGGGCCTGCGCAGTATCGAGAGCGGCGTGGCGATGACACCCGACACGGTGGGCTGGATCGCCTCGATGACCAAGCTGGTCACGACAACAGCCGCGATGCAGCTTGTGGAGCAGGGCAGGCTGTCGCTGGACAGCAGCGTGCAGGAAATCCTGCCGGAATTGCCGCCCCGCCAGGTGCTGACAGGTTTTGATGCCGATAAGCAGCCGATCCTGCGACCCGTTGCCGCCCCGATCACGCTGCACCATCTGCTCACCCATACTTCCGGCTTTTCCTACGACACCTGGAACAAGGCGCTGTTCGATTACGCCAAGGCAAACGGCATTCCACGCATTGGCACCAGTCTGCTGAAGGCACTGGACCTGCCGATGTTGTTCGATCCCGGCAAAAAATATGAATACGGCATGAGCACCGACTATGTCGGATTGATGGTGGAGCGGGCGAGCGGCAAATCGCTGGAGCGGTATTTCCGCGACCATATCTTCGCCCCCTTAGGTGTCGAGGATATCAATTTCTTGTTGCGCCCCGATCAACGCCAGCGTCTGGCGCAGATGCATCATCGCCAACCCGATGGCAGCCTTGAGGTGATGGAGCATGAGGTGCCGCAGAAACCGGAATTCTTCATGGGCAGCGGTGGCCTCTATGGCACCATGCCGGATTATGTGCGCTTCCTCGGACTGTTCCTGCGGGGCGGCCTGGGTGTGCTGAAACCCGAGACAATCGAGTTGATGTTCTCCAACCGCATCGGTGAAATTGACGCCAATGGTTTCCCGGCTGGTGCTTCGCCGAGCAGTGGCGAGCGGCGCTACTTCCCCGGCCGGCGCTGGAAATGGGGCTATGGCGTAGCGGTGAATCCGGAGCCAACAGCGGAAGGCCGTGCCGCCTATAGCGGCACCTGGGGTGGCCGCAGCAATTGCTATTTCTGGGTTGACCGCACCCGTGGCATTGCCGGCGCGGTGATGGCGCAATTGCTGCCATTCCCCGATCCGCATGTGCTGGATGCCTTCTACGCTTTCGAGCGCGCGGTTTATAATTAAGCTTGACGGCTTCAGAAACCGCGCGTAAAACCCCGCGCCATGCTGCATTCACGCCGCAACACCACCGCGACCACCACCACCACTATCCGCTTTGGCGGACTGGGGACTGGTCGCTTGCGCGCCTGATACACGCCGCATAAACCAACCCACAGGCCCCGCCGGCAACGACGGGGCCTTGGTTTTGTTCGGGGTCTCCGTCCCGGCATTTCACGAATGGAGACACCCATGGACCACAACGACCACCGTGCTATCGGCAACCGCCTTGATCTCTTCCACCAGCAGGAGGAAGGGCCCGGCATGATCTTCTGGCATCCGCGCGGCTTCGCGCTCTATCGCGTGATCGAGGAATATATCCGTCGCCGCATGCGCCAGGCGGGTTTCCGCGAAATCCGCACGCCGCAAATGCTGGCGCGCTCGCTCTGGGAACAGAGCGGCCATTGGGAGAAGTTCGGCGACAACATGTTCGCGCTGGATGATGGCCACCGGCCTTTCGCGCTCAAGCCGATGAGTTGTCCCTGCCATGTGCAGGTTTTCCGCAAGCGGGTGCGATCCTTCCGTGAATTGCCGCTGCGCTTCGCCGAATTCGGTGCCTGCCACCGCAACGAGCCATCCGGCGCCTTGCAGGGCCTGATGCGCACGCGCGCCTTTGTGCAGGATGATGCACATATCTTCTGCCGCGAGGATCAGATCGTGCAGGAGGTGGCGAATTTCGCCCGCATGCTGTGCCAGGTCTACGGCGATTTCGGCTTTCCCGATTTCCGCGTCGGTTTCTCGACGCGGCCCCAGAGCCGCGCCGGTGACGATGCGCTATGGGATCGTGCCGAGGCGGCGCTGGCTGAAGCCGCGCGCTCGGCAGGGCTGAACTGCATCGAGCAGCCGGGCGAGGGCGCCTTCTATGGCCCGAAGCTGGATTTCATCCTGCGGGATGCGCGCGGCCGCGATTGGCAATGCGGTACGGTGCAGCTCGATTTCGTGCTGCCCGAGCGGCTGGATGTTGAGTATGTCGACAGCGACAATCAGCGCCGCCGCCCGGTGATGATCCATCACGCCGTGCTTGGCAGCATGGAGCGCTTTATCGGCATGCTGCTGGAGCATTACGAAGGCAAGCTGCCCTTCTGGCTGGCGCCGGAGCAGGTGCTGGTGGCCAGTATCAAGCCGGATCAGGCCGAGTATGCGGATGAGGTGGCGGCGGCACTGGAGGAAGCGGGTTTTCGTGCCGTTGCGGATCTGCGGCCCGAGCGCCTGAGTCAGAAGCTGCATGATGCCCATGCCCAGCATATCCCGGTGCTGCTGGTGGTAGGCGCGGCGGAAATGCAGCAAGGCGAGGTGGCCTGGCGCGAAGCGGATGGCGCCGTGAGCGTGATGAGCCGGGCGGCTGCGGTTGCCCGGCTTGGAACCATGGGCGGGGGCTAATCGGCCTTCTTTTCGCCCTCGGCGGCGTCGCCTTCGCCGTCCTTCTTTTCGGTGTCGGGCTTCAGGAACCACGGGATGAAGGGTACGTCGACCCGTACGGTGGCGAACTTGAAATCGCCGATCTGGTATTGCTGCAAAACTTGAGTGAAATCGCGCGGGCCGATGAAGATGGCGCGCTGATCCGGGTCCATCGGGTCGAAGGTCACCATCACCGGCGTGGTGTTGGGGAAAGCGCGCAGGTAGTAGCGCATGGCAACGCGGGCGATATCGTCGGTCTGGGTTGCCGCAAAGGGCGCCTTGACGATGGTGACCGACTTCTCGCCGATCACGGTCATGGAAATCTCATGCTCCATCGGGATCAGCGGCTGGCCGCTGGCGCTTTTCTTTTTCTTCCCGAACAGAAAGCCAAACATTCCATCTCTCCTGACCCGGCCTTATCCACTATGCCAGGGGTTGCCGTGGCCTTCATAGTGAATCACGCCTTGCGGGGCAAGACAGCATCGCTTGACGCAGTAAAGTTCTTTTTATGTTCCCGTCGCCGCGACCGCGTGTCGCGCGCCGGAGCAGGCGACGAAAGCTGCCGAATCTGGCTGAATGGCGGTCCGGAATCAGGGTGTGGACGGATCATGGACAGCCTCTATCTCAAGGTGCTGCTGCTGGGCCTGGTGGAAGGGCTCACTGAGTTCATCCCGGTTTCCTCCACCGGCCATCTGATCCTGCTCGGTGACCTGCTCGGTTTCGAAGGGCCGCCCGGCAAGGTGTTCGAGATTGCCATCCAGTTGGGCGCCATCCTGGCGGTCTGTCTGGTCTACTGGCGCCGGCTCTATGACACGCTGCGCGGCTTGGGGAGAGACGACCGCGCTAACCGCTTCACGGTGAACCTGCTCTTCGCCTTCCTGCCGGCCATGGTGATCGGCTTCTTCGCCCATGGCTTTATCAAGGGCGTGCTGTTCAACCCTTGGGTCGTTTCGGTGGCGCTGATTGTTGGCGGCTTTATCATCCTGGCGGTGGAGCGGTTTGCTGGCGAGGGCGAAATCGCCAGCGTCGATGATTTCCGTTTCCGCCTGTCGCTGAAGATCGGCTTCATCCAGTGTCTGGCGATGATCCCTGGCGTATCGCGTTCGGGCGCCACCATCATCGGTGCGCGGCTGCTTGGCGTGCAGCGCGCCGCCGCCGCCGAATTCAGTTTCTTCCTCGCCATGCCGACCATGGCCGCCGCCACCGCCTACGACCTGATGAAGAACTGGCAGGGGCTCAGCCTCAAGGATGGCGGCGTCATCGGGCTGGGTTTCCTGGTCGCCTTCGCCAGCGCGCTGCTGGTGGTGCGGGCGGTGATCGGCTTCATCAACCGCTACGGCTTCGCGCCCTTCGCCTATTACCGCATCCTCTTGGGCGCGGGCATGCTTGTGCTATTGTTCCTGCGCTAGACAAAAACAAGAAAAGCAGAGGAACCGCCCGATGAGTTTGCCCGCTTCGGTCCATGAAGCCTTCGCCGCCACCATCAAGACGCATCCCGGCCATGCCTTCCTCTGCCTGGCGGCGCGCGCTGACCGCGATTACTGGCCGCAGGGCGTCGAGCTGACCTTCGCCGAAGTGAGCGTGCATGTGGAGGCGATGAAGGCGCTGTACAAGGCAGCGGGCTACGGGTTGGGGCATCGCGTGGCCTTGCTGCTGGAGATGCGGCCGGAATTCTTTTTCCATTATCTGGCATTGAATGCACTCGGCGTCGGCATCGTGCCGGTCAATCCGGATTACCGGCATGACGAAATGCTCTACCAGATGCAGCATTCGGAAGCCGATCTTGCCGTGGTGCTGCCGGGCCGCATCGCCGATCTGGAGCGGGTTGCCGCCGACCGTCCTGAGAAGCCGCTGCCGGTGGTGAACGGCCTGAAGATGCCGGCCAAACTGCCGAAGCCGGCGACGCCGCCGGGCGAAGGCGTGCCTGGCCAGCAGACCGAAGCCGGTTTGCTCTATACCTCCGGCACCACCGGGCGGCCCAAGGGCTGCGTGCTGACCAACTATTATTTTCTCAATGCCGGCGCCTGGTATCGCGATATCGGCGGCGTGATGAGCCTGCGGCTAGGCGAGGAGCGTTTCTATAATCCGTTGCCGCTGTTCCACATGAACCATCTGGCGATCACGGTGACCTGTGCCATCCTCACCGGTAATTGCCTGATCCTGCCGGAGCGTTTCAGCCCGACCCGCTGGTGGCCCGAAGTGGTGCAGACCCGCGCCACCGTCATCCATTACCTCGGCGTGGTGCCGCCCTTGCTGCTGAACCAGCCACAGAGCGATATTGAGCGCCAGCATTGTGTCCGCTTTGGCCTTGGTGCCGGGGTCGAGCCTTTGTTGCACAAGCCGTTCGAGGATCGCTTTGGCTTCCCACTGGTCGAGGTCTGGGGCATGACCGAGACCGGGCGCATCCTGGCCGATAATTTCGAGCCGCGCCGCATCGACACGCGCGCCTTCGGCAAGCCGGTCGCCGGCCTGGAAGCCAAGGTGGTGGATGCCAATGATGTGGAAGTGCCACGCGGCGAGGAAGGCCAGTTGCTGGTGCGCCATTCAGCCGCCGACCCGCGCCGTGGCTTCTATGGCGGCTATCTCAAGAACCCTGAGGCCACCGAGGAAGCCTGGAAGGGCGGCTGGTTCCATACCGGCGATGCGGTGCGCATGGGCGATGACGGGATGCTGTATTTCGTCGACCGCATGAAGAATATCATCCGTCGCGCGGGTGAGAATATCGCCGCCGCCGAGATCGAGGCGGTGCTGCAGGCGCATGACGCCGTGGCACAGGTGGCGGTGCTGGCGGTGCCGGATGAAATCCGCGAGGAAGAGGTGTTGGCCTGCATCGTGGCGATGCCCGGAACCAAGGCCAACGAGGCCCTGGCAGAACAGCTTTTTGCCTGGTGCAACGAAAGGCTGGCCTATTTCAAGGCGCCAGGCTGGCTGCTGTTTGTCGACGCATTGCCGACTACCGGCACCCAGAAGGTACAGAAGACGCAGATTTTCCGCCCTGGCGAGGATCCCAGGCAGCGCCCTGGCATCATCGACCTGCGGGCGCGCAAGAAGCGGTGAGGGATATGACGACACAAAAGCATCTGGCACGCTGGCTGGCTATCGTCGCGGGGCTTGTCGCCCTGATGGTGGTGATTGGTGGCCTGACGCGGCTGACCAATTCCGGCCTCTCCATGGTGGAATGGCGGCCGGTCACCGGCTGGCTGCCGCCGCTTTCCGAAGCCGCCTGGATGGCCGAGTTCGAGAAGTACAAGCAATTCCCGGAATACCAGAAGATCAACCTCGGCATGGATCTCGCCGGCTTCAAGGAAATCTACTGGTTTGAATATATCCATCGCCTGCTCGGCCGCCTGATCGGCGTTGCCTTCGCGCTGCCGCTGCTGTGGTTCTGGATCCGGCGCCAGATTCCGGCCGGCATGCATCTGCATCTGGTGCTGATGCTGCTGCTCGGCGGCGCCCAGGGCGGCGTTGGCTGGTTCATGGTCGCCAGCGGCCTGATCGATCATCCCGATGTCAGCCATTACCGCCTCACCATGCATCTCGGTCTGGCCTTCCTGATCTTTGCTTACCTGCTCTGGGGCGTGCTCTCGATGGCGCGCGGCTCGCGCATGCAGAGCCCGGCCGGTGGCGGCCTGGCGATCCTGTTTGTTGCGCTGGTCTATCTTCAGATTCTTTCCGGTGGCCTGGTCGCCGGCATGAATGCCGGCCTGGCGCATAACACCTGGCCGCTGATGGAAGGCAAGTTCATTCCCGATGGTCTCGGCATCATGACGCCGCTGTGGCACAACATCTTCGAGAATGCACTCACCGTGCAGTTCCAGCATCGCATGCTGGCCTATGCCGTGCTCGCTTTTGCCATCCTGATCTGGGTCCGCTATGCCGGCCGGGTGAGCAATGGCGCCCGTCATATGCTGCTCGGCATGGTGCTTCTGCAGGTCTGCTTGGGCATTGCCACGCTGCTGGCGCATGTGCCGGTTTCGCTGGGGGCGCTGCACCAGTTCGGCGCCCTGCTGGTGCTGATGGGCGGCATCATGCTGTGGCATGGCAAGGCACGCCGCCATGGCTGAAGCGGATATTGTTTTTTTATATGTCACCTGTCCGACCCTGACGGAGGCGGAGACGCTTGCCGAGGCCGTTGTCGGGCAGCGGCTGGCCGCCTGCGCCAATATCCTGCCCGGCATGCGCTCGGTCTATTGGTGGCAGGGCAAGCTGGAAAAAGCCGATGAAATCGTGCTGATCTTCAAGACTCAGGCAAATCTGGTGGAGGCTGCCACCGCGGCGATCAAGGCGGCCCATTCTTACACCGTGCCGTGCGTGCTGCCGCTGCCGGTGCTGCCGGGCGGCAACCCGGATTACCGCGCCTGGCTGGCGGAGCAGACACAGTAAGCCAGACACAGTAAGATTGTAGCGGTGCATTTTTACCGCTTGTCCTGACGGGCAGGAGGCGTAGGCTAGGCCTAAGAATCAGCCGGGCTCCCCATGCAGAAACACGCCGCTTTCCTGACGCTGGCCTTTTCCAGCGTCGCGCACACCTTTTCCCACCTGTTCACCTTGCTCTTCGCCACCGTGGTGCTGGTGCTCGAGCGTGAATGGGGCATGAGCTACGACACGCTGTTTGCGCTCTCGATTCCGATGAGCGTGTTGTTCGGCGCCGCGGCTCTGCCCGCCGGCTGGCTTGGCGACAAATGGTCCGCCTCGGGCATGATGGCGTTGTTCTTCCTTGGCGTCGGTGCCGGTTCCATCGCGGCGGGTTTCGCGGATGGTCCGCTCTCCCTCTGCCTCGGCCTTGCCTGCATCGGCCTGTTCGCCTCGATCTATCATCCGGTCGGTATTCCCTGGCTGGTGCGCAATGCCGCCAATCGCGGCCGTGCGCTTGGCATCAATGGCGTGTTCGGCTCCATCGGCACGGCTTCCGCTGCCCTGGTTGCCGGCCTGCTGGCGAATTTCTACGGCTGGCGCGCTGCCTTCATCGTGCCGGGCTTGGTCTGCCTGGTGATCGGCCTTGCCTTCGTCTGGGCGCGGCAAAGCGATCTGCTGCTGGATCGCGGCGAGGATATGTCGCCGCAGCCGCAGCCGGAGAAGGCGGATATCTGGCGCGTTTTCTGGGTGATGTCGGCCACCATGCTGTGCACCGGCCTGACCTTCCAGGCAACATCCTTTGCTCTGCCCAAGGTGTTCGACGAACGCCTTGGCGCCACGCTTGGCGGTTCGGTGCTGGGCATCGGCGGCATGGTCACGCTGGTCTACACGCTCTCGGCTTTGCTGCAGGTGGTGGGGGGCGAACTCGCCGACCGCTATTCGCTGCGCGGCGTTTATGCCAGCGCGCAATGGCTGCAGATCCCGGTGATCGCAATTGGCATGATCACTGTGCATCCGGCCCTGGTCGGCGTCGCGGCGTTGATGGTGGGCCTTAATGTGCTGGGCCAGCCGGCGGAGAATTCGCTGCTGGCGCGCTATACGCCGCCGCAATGGCGCGGCCGCGCCTTCGGCGCCAAATTCGTGCTGACCCTGGGTGTCGGCTCGCTCGGCGCGGCGATGATCCCGGTGATCTACCGGTTCACCGGCTCGCTGGACATTCTGTTCGTCGTACTCGGCTGCTGCGCCATTGGTGCCGGTGCCTTCGCGCTGCTGCTGCCCAAGGATAACGGCAATGCCGCGGCGGCTGCGCCGGAAGCCCAGGCAGCGGAGTAACTAGTAGGGCAGGCCGGCGTAATTCTCTGCCATCGCCCGCAGCGCATGCTCTGAACTGACAAGATAATCCAGTTCGGTGTGCTGGATGCGCTGCTCGAAGCCGCTGCTGTCGGGGAAGCGGTGCAGCATGCTGGTCATCCACCAGGAGAAGCGCACCGCCTTCCATACCCGGGCGAGCGCCGTGGCGGAATAGGCATCGATGCCGGCGGGTGACTTCTCGATGTAGAATTCCATCAGTGCGCGGCTGAGATAGAACACATCGCTGGCCGCGAGATTCAAGCCCTTGGCGCCGGTCGGTGGCACGATATGGGCGGCATCGCCGGCCAGGAAGAGCTGGCCGTAGCGCATCGGCTCGGCGACGAAGCTGCGCAGCGGCGCGATGCTCTTTTCGATCGAAGCGCCTTGCTCCAGCCGTGCCACGGCGGTGGCATCCAGTCGTTGGCTGAGCTCGTCATAGAACCGCGCGTCGGACCAGTTCTCCACCTTGTCGTCGAGGTCGCACTGGATATACAGCCGGCTGCGCGTATGGGAGCGCATCGAGCAGAGCGCGAAGCCGCGCTCGTGGTTGGCATAGATCAGTTCTTCCGAGACCGGCGGCTTGTCGACCAGGATGCCGAGCCAGCCGAATGGGTAGGCGCGTTCGAATACCTGCTGTACATGGGCCGGGATGCTGCGGCGGCTGACGCCATGCGAGCCATCGCAGCCGGCGATGAAATCGCAATCCAGGCGCTGTACCACGCCATCCTTCTTGAAGGTGACATAGGGGCGGGCGGTGGTCACATCATGCAGTATTACATCCTCGGCCTCGTAGATGGTGAGGGCGCCAGAGGCGGCGCGCGCTTCCATCAGGTCGCGGGTGATCTCGGTCTGGCCATAGACGACGACGCTGCGGCCGACAAGCTGGTGGAAATTGATGCGGTGGCGGGCGCCGCCGAAGCTGATCTCGACGCCCTCATGCACCAGCCCCTCGCGGTGCAGGCGCTCGGCGCAGCCGACTTCCTCAAGCAGTCCCACTGTGCCGGTTTCGATCACGCCGGCGCGGATGCGGCCCAGCACGTAGTCGGCGCTGCGTAATTCCAGGATCACGGCGTCGATGCCGGCCTTGTGCAATAGCTGGCCGAGCAGCAGGCCGGCCGGCCCGGCGCCGATGATGGCGACTTGGGTACGCTTGGGCAGCGTCATGTGGTTTCCTCCGCTGTGGCCAAGGTAGGCTCCGGCGGGCTCCAGCGCGATGGACGGATGTAACAAAAACTTGGATAATCCGAACATGAAACGGGAGGAGTGAGGGGATGCGGCAAGTCCCGACCTATGCGCTATACGGCGAAAAAAGCTCGAATCAGCCCACGGATTGGCTGCATTGCGAGTCGATCCCGGCGCGGTCGTCGCGCTTCAACTGGGAGATTGCCGCCCATCGCCATACCAACCTGTTTCAGATTCTGAACATGACCCGGGGCCGCGCCGATTGCCTGATTGGCGAGGTGTGGCGGCCGCTGAAGCCGCCGGTGGCGGTGCTGGTGATGCCGGGCGTGGTGCATGGTTTCCGCTTCTCGCCCGATACCGATGGCCATGTGCTGACGCTGCTGGCCGACCAGGCGCTGCAATTTCCCGGCCTGGCGCCGCAATTGCGGCCGCTGCTGGCGCAATCGCGCATCATCGAGTTGCCGGCGGATTCCAGCCCTGCCGTAGCGCAGGCGGTGCAGGCCGTGGTGAGCGATTATGCCGGTTCAGGCGTCAGCCGGGTCGGCATGATCGAGGCGCAATTGACCGTGTTGCTGATCACGCTGGGCCGCGTGCTGGCCGCCGATGCCGATGCCTTGAGTCCGAACCGCCATGCCGCCGCCTTCCGCGCCCTGCTGGACCAGCATTATCGCGAGCAGCGCAGCGTTGCCTTCTATGCCCGCAAGCTCGGCATTTCGGAGGTGCATCTCAACCGCGTCTGCCGCGCCAGCCTCGGCCACTCGGCGCTCGGCGTGATCAACCAGCGCCTGCTGGTGGAAGCGCGGCGCGATCTGACATTCACGCTGCTGAGTGTGAAGGAAGTGGCCTATTCCTTGGGCTTCCAGGACCCGGCCTATTTCACCCGCTTCTTCACCAAGCAGGCCGGCATGACGCCGACCGAGTTCAGGCGGCGTTCAACAAGGAAAGATTCAGCCTGAAAAGCTTTAATCAATATTCATCCCAATTATCATTTAGAAAAATTTCATGATCCTCACAATGTTCGATAGCCTTTGTGAAGATGGCTTCAGAGAAGACGCTTATAAATTCTGATACTTGCAAAACAAGCATTGTAGGCTTGTCAGACTGGATGCTCATTATGGGTTTAATTTTCTGCATCCGAAGCTTTTGAGTTATATTGTATATATGGAAAAAACTGTCGAGTTCGCTGCTCTCGATGTTGCGCGGTCGTATTATTAGTTTTGCGACGATATCCATCTTTGATCGAAAGATGACAAGTTCTTTATGATGGATAATGATATTTAGAATTCTAGAAATGGGTATTGTTTTTGTGCTGGGATAAATATCAACATCTTCGTAATTCTGTTTAAAATAAAAACCTAAGAGTGGAACGTGTGCTTTTTGTGATGCCTTTGTCATTTCCAAATCAGACAAGAAGCGGCGTGCATTAATAGCTAGTGCGATAATGTCATCAACAAACAGTGATTTTTGTCGCTCGTTTATATCTACTTCAGTTTCACTTTCTAACGCATTTGCAAAGGAGGTTAGGCGAGCCAGTCGGTCTAAAATAGTATTGTAACTCAGCCGTATGCTTTTGACTTTTCTTCTTAAGGCCGTTTTTTCTTCGTCCGTAGGCATAGTTCAGGCGGCGTTCAGGCCCGCATCCAGATCGCTGATCAGGTCGGCGACATCCTCGATACCCACGGACAGGCGGATGGTGTCGTCGCCAGCACCGGCACCGGCGCGCTGTTCGGGCGTGAGCTGGCGGTGCGTGGTGGAGGCGGGGTGGATGATCAGGCTGCGGGTATCGCCGATATTGGCGAGGTGTGACCACAGCTTCACGGTCTCCACCAGCTTGGTGCCGGCGGCATAGCCGCCCTTGACGCCGAAGGTGAAGACCGAGCCGGCGCCCTTGGGCAGGTACTTCTTCGCCAGCGCGTGATAGCGGTCGCTGGGCAGGCCGGCATAGCTGACCCAGGCCACCTTGGGATGCTTGGAGAGGAACTCGGCGACCGCCTGGCCATTGGCGCAATGCTTCTGCATGCGCAGGCTCAGGGTTTCCATGCCGGTGAGGATCATGAAGGCATTGAACGGCGAGATCGCCGGGCCGAGATCGCGCAAGCTCACCGCGCGGCAGGCGACGGCAAAGGCCATGTCGCCGAAGGTCTCGTAGAAGTTCAGGCCGTGATAGGCCGGCGTGGCGGCGGCGACATGGGGGAATTTGTCGTTCTGGCCCCAGTTGAAATTGCCGCCATCGACGATCACGCCGCCCATCGAGTTGCCGTGGCCGCCAAGGAACTTGGTGGCGGAATGCAGCACGATATCGGCGCCCCATTCGACCGGGCGGCAGAGATAGGGCGTCGCCATGGTGTTATCGACGATCAGCGGGATGCCGGCGTCATGCGCTACCTTTGCCAAAGCCTCGATATCGGAAATCACGCCGCCCGGATTGGCCAGGCTTTCGACGAAGATCGCCTTGGTCTTGGGCGTGATGGCGGCGGCAAAGCCGGCGATATCATCGGGATCGACAAAGGTCGCGTGCCAGTCGAAACGCTTGAAGCTGTGCGTGAACTGGGTGATCGAGCCGCCATAGAGCTTGCGCGAGGCGACGATATGATCGCCCGGATTCATCAGCATGTGGCAGGCGATGAGCTGCGCCGCATGGCCGGAAGCCACGGCGGTGGCGGCGCGCGCATTCTCAAGGGCGGCCACCTTCTGCTCCAGCACGGCGGTGGTGGGGTTGGTGAGGCGGGTATAGATGTTGCCGAAGGTCTGCAGGTTGAACAGCGACGCGGCATGGTCCACGTCGTCGAACACATAGGCCGTGGTCTGGAAGATCGGCGTGGTGCGGGCGCCGGTATTCGGCTCAGGCGAGGTGCCGGCATGCACCTGCAGGGTGTCGAAGCCGAAGGGCGAGGCGTTGGGATTGTTAGGGGAGGGGGGATTCGTGTTGTTGCTCATGACACTCAGATCCGGCGTTGCTTCTTGGCGGAGATGACACGGGTATTCACCCCCATCCAGCCGATTTCCAGCGACAGGCGGCCATATTCGATCTTCGGGCAGCGATTCATCACCACCTTCAGCCCGGCGGCTTCCGCCTTGGCGGCTGCTTCGTCGTTGCGCACGCCAAGCTGCATCCACAGCACCTTGGCGCCGATCTTGATTGCTTCGTCGGCAATCGGCGGGATGGCTTCCGAATTGCGGAAGCAATCCACCATGTCAACCTTCACTGGAATTTCACTCAAGGCTCCATAGACCTTCTCGCCGAGGATTTCCTTGCCGACTTCGCGCGGGTTCACCGGGATGACGCGGTAGCCCTTGGCCTGCAGGTATTTCATCGCGAAATAGGACGGCCGGTTCCAGTTGGCGCTGGCGCCCACCATGGCGATCACCTGCGTGCTGCGCAGGATGCCGCGGATATAGTCTTCGCTATAGCTATCGTGATTCATGATCGGGACTCACTCGCCCTTCCAGCAGGGGATGCGCTTTTCGATAAAGGCGTCGATGCCTTCCTCGGCATCGCGGATCAGCATATTCTCGGTCATCACCTGCGAGGCATAGTCATAGGCCTGGGCCAGCGGCAATTCGCGCTGGCGGTAGAAGGCTTCCTTGCCGATTTTGAGTGTCAGCGGCGATTTCGAGGCGATCAGCTCGGCCAGCTTCAGGGTGGCATCGGCCAGCTCGGCGGCGGGCACCACGCGGTTGATCAGGCCGATCTCGCGGGCATGCTGGGCGCTGGCCGGCTCGCCGGTGAGCAGCATTTCCATGGCCTGCTTGTTCGAGACATTGCGCGACAAGGCCACCATCGGGGTGGAGCAGAACAACCCGATATTCACGCCCGGCGTGGCGAAGCGGGCGGTATCGGCGGCCACGGCCAGGTCGCAGCTCGCCACCAACTGGCAGCCGGCGGCGCTGGCAGTGCCATGCACCTGGGCGATCACCGGCTTGGGCAACGCCACGATGGATTGCATCAGGGTCGAGCATTGCTTGAACAGGTTTTCGATCGCCTTGCGGTTCGGCAGGCCGCGCACTTCCTTCAGGTCGTGGCCGGCGCAGAAGCCGGGGCCGCTGGCGGCGATGATCACGACCGTGGTGGCGCGGTCATTGCGGAGGACGTCGAGTTCCGCCTGCAACTGCCGCATCAGGTCGGAGGACAGCGCGTTATAGGCCTTGGGCCGGTTCAGCGTCAGGCGCACCACGCCCGGCGCGGCCTGCTCGCGCAGCACAATTGTATCCGGGCTGAGGTCGAGGGCGGCGGACATCGGGCAGCTCCTGGGCGACGGCGGGTCGGGGGAGGCGGATCATAGCCCAGCCGGCGCCCCCCTCAAAGGCCTTCAAATCAAAAGGAATTTGTCGTAATTCCGCCGCAAAGCGGGGGCAGAACCGGGGCTGTCGGCGCGGCCACCCGGTTGCACGGGAACCCGCCTCGGCGTAAAAACCTGACCACGAACAACCCCGAAAGTCTCGCGCCCATGATTCGTCCGATCCGCAAGGCCGTCTTTCCCGTCGGCGGCCTCGGCACCCGCTTCCTGCCGGCCACCAAGTCGATGCCGAAGGAAATGCTCACTGTCGTCGACAAGCCGCTGATCCAATATGCGGTGGAAGAGGCCAAGGCCGCCGGCATCGAGGAATTCATTTTCGTCACCGGCCGTGGCAAGCAGGCGATCGAAGACCATTTCGACCGCTCCTACGAACTGGAAGACGTGCTGCGTGACCGCAGCAAGCGCGACCTGCTGGAAGCGATCCATAGCTGGATGCCGCAGGCCGGCCAGGTCGCCTATACCCGCCAGATGGAGCCGCTGGGGCTGGGTCATGCCGTGCGCTGTGCCAAGTCGCTGGTCGGCAACGAACCCTTCGCCGTGCTGCTGGCGGACGACTTGATCCTGGCCCGCACCGGCTGCCTGGCGCAGATGATCGAGGCCTATAACGAGGTCGGCGGCAACATGATCGCCGCCATGGAAGTGCCGCGCGAGCATACTCGCCGCTATGGCGTGGTCGATCCGGGCAAGAGCGAAGGCCGCATGGTCGAGGTCAAGGGCCTGGTGGAAAAGCCGGAACCGGCTGCCGCGCCGAGCACCACCGCCGTGATCGGCCGCTATATCCTGCAGCCGCGCGTGTTCGATTATCTGGATCAGGTGCAGCGCGGCGCTGGCGGCGAAATCCAGCTTACCGATGCCCTGGCCAAGATGATCGGCGAGTTGCCGTTCAACGGTCTGCGCTTCAAGGGCGAGCGTTATGATTGCGGCGACAAGATCGGCTTCCTTGAAGCCAACATCGCCTTTGCGCTGGATCGGCCCGACCTGCGCGCCGATGCGGCCCGCATCATGCGCGAAGTAGTCAAGACGCTGTAAGCGTCACCCCCGGGGGAGTAACACGATGCGCGTCGCGATGATCGGCACCGGCTATGTCGGCCTGGTTTCGGGAGCCTGCTTCTCGGAATTCGGCCATACGGTGATTTGTGTCGACAAGAATCCGGAGCGCATCGAAGCCCTGGAGCGCGGCGAGATCCCGATCTTCGAGCCGGGGCTCGAGGATCTGGTGGCGCGCAATGTGAAAGCCGGGCGGCTCAGCTTCACCCAGGATATCCGCGCCGGCATGGCGGAGGCCGAGGCGGTGTTCATCGCCGTCGGCACGCCGTCGCGGCGCGGCGATGGCGAGGCCGATTTGAGCTATGTCTATGCTGCCGCGCGCGAGATCGCTGAAAGCATGACGCGGCGCACCCTGGTCGTCACCAAGTCCACTGTGCCGGTGGGCACGGGCCGCGAGGTGGAGCGCATCATCCGCGCCACCCGGCCGGATGCCGAATTCGAGATGGCGTCGAACCCGGAATTCCTGCGCGAGGGTGCGGCCATCGAGGATTTCATGCGGCCGGACCGCGTGGTCTGCGGCGCCGAGAGCGACTGGGCGAAGGATCTGCTGCGCCGCCTCTACCGGCCACTCTATATCAACGAAACGCCGATCCTGTTCACCCAGCTCGAAACCGCCGAACTGATCAAGTATGCCGCCAATGCCTTCCTGGCGACCAAGATCACCTTCATCAACGAGATCGCCGATCTTTGCGAAAAGACCGGCGTGAATGTGCAGGATGTGGCCAAAGGCATCGGCCTGGATGGCCGCATCGGCGGCAAGTTCCTGCATGCCGGCCCGGGCTATGGCGGCTCCTGCTTCCCGAAGGATACCCAGGCGCTGGTCGCCACCGGCCGCAAGCATGATGCGCCGCTGCGCATCGTCGAAACCGTGGTGGACATCAACGAGAAGCGCAAGCAGCGCATGGCCGAGAAGGTGATCGCGGCGATGGGTGGCAAGCTGGCCGGCAAGACCGTTGCCGTGCTGGGCCTGACCTTCAAGCCCGAGACCGACGACATGCGCGACAGCCCCAGCCTGGTGATTGTGCCGGCCTTGCAGGCAGCGGGTGCCGCCTTGCGCGTCTATGACCCGGAAGGCATGGGCGAGGCGAAGAAGCTGCTTTCCGGCCTGGAATGGTGCGAAGGGCCGTATCAGGCCGTGGAAGGTGCCGACGCGGTGGTGATCATCACCGAGTGGAACCAGTTCCGCGCCCTCGATCTCGACCGCCTGAAGCGCCTGCTGAAGCAGCCGCTGATGATCGACCTGCGTAACATCTACAAGCCGCAGGAGATGAGCCAGGCCGGCTTCACCTATCACTCCGTCGGCCGGCCCAGCGTGTGAGTGGCATGAGATCCCCGGGTCAAGCCCGGGGATGACGTGTTTACTCTTCAGTCGTCATGCGCGGACTTGATCCGCGCATCTCTATCCATTTTGGTACGCCCCGGCGCCATGTACCACAGCAACGCCAGCAGCATCGCCACCAGCGGGATGCCGAAGGCCCAGGTATAGGCTTCCGGCGGATAGCCGCCATTGGCCTGGCGCGGCCACAGGTCGATGATCCAGCCGAGTCCGGCCTGGGCGAAGAAGGCGAAGCCGAATACCACGCCGTTCAGCAGCGTGTTGACGCGACCGGTGACTTGCGCCGGGAACTGCGTGCTAAGGATCGGGTAGGCCAATACGGTGGTGTTGCACAGCAGGCCGAACACGCACCAGACGATCAGGCTGGTCGGCGCCCAGCCGGCAGCCAGAATCACCAGCGTGACGCCGTAGAGCATCGTTGCGGCGCAAAGTGTTGCGCGCAGGCTGATGCCAAAGCGCTGCAGCCGGTCGGCAACGATGCCGGTGAGGGTGAAGCCGAGCGTTAAGGCAGCGGCCAGCATGAACTGTAATTCCGCGGCCTCAAGCCGGCCCAGGCCACCGACATCGCGCAGGTAAGGCCCGGACCATAAGCCCTGGATCGCCATGCCGCTGGCCATGCCCAGCATCGAAACCGGCGCGATGCGCCAGAAGCGGCGGTCGACCAGGATGCGACCGCAATCGCGCAACTGGCTGCCCAGGCTTTCCGCCGCGCTATGCGAGCCGGGTTTCTCCGGCACGGCAAAGAAGATTGCCGCCGATGCCGCCGTCACCATGGCGGCGAGAATCCAGAACACGGCACGCCAGTCGAGCCACTGCACCAGCAATTCCACCGGCAGCGTGGCACAGAGTGCGCCGAGGCCGCCGGCGGTCATGAACACGCCATTGGCCAGCGCCCAGCGTTCAGCGGGCAGCCACAGCGAAATGGTTTTCATCGCGCTCATCAGGCCGCCGGCAACGCCCAGGCCGATCAGGGTGCGGCCGATGAACAGATGCGAGAATTGCGTGCCGAGGGCGAACACGCCGGCGCCGAGCGCGGCGAAAAGCAGCAAGGCAGCTTGCACACGGCGCGGCCCGTAGCGGTCAAGCAGGATACCGAGCGGCAACTGTGCCAGTGAAAAAATGATGAAATAGGCAGCGGTCAGGCTGCCGAGATCGGCGGCGCCGATATTAAGATCCTGTTGCAGGTTCGGCGCGATCACCGCGTTCACCGAGCGGAACAGGTAGGACATGAAATAGCCGCAGGCGAAGGGCAGCAACACGCGCCCGGCGATGAATGCCAGCGGAACCGATGTACTCATGATCACTCTCTTCCCGGCGTTATTTCTGTTCTGACTGTAAAGCGAAAAGTTCTAGTGGCTGGGCCTTGCCTGGCAGCGTCTGCGCACCGAGCGGAACGGCCTTTACATCCTCCAGCGCACCCATGGCGTCGAGCGCGGCGCGGCTGGCGATAACCGTATGCTCCACCCCCTTGGCCCATTGCTCGATCTTGGCCGTGGTGTTGATGGTATCACCGAGCAGGGCGATCTCGCGCTTGAAATCGCCCATTTCGCCTACCACCACCGGACCGGCATGCAGCACGGCACGGAAATCCGGCACAGCGCCCAGGCGCTCGGCGTAGAAAGCGGCGCGGCGCTGCAACAGGTCACGGGCAGCGAATATGGTGGCGACGGCACGGGCATCGCTCACAGGCGACGGCCAGGTGACGATCATTTCGTCGCCGACATATTTCTCGATGCTGCCCTCATGATCTTCCACCGCTTCGCCGAGGTCGGAAAAGAACTGGTTCAGCAGCTTGTGGAAGGCGATATCGCCGATGCGCTCGGCAATCGCGGTGGAGCCGCGCATGTCGAGGAACAGGAACACGCGCTGTTCCAGGCGCGGATGGTGGTAGCGACCCTTGATGAAGTTCTTCAGCACGCGGCGACCGAGCAGCAGGTTGATCTGCATCAGCGTGTTGACCACGAAGGTGAAGCCCAGTGCCGCCACCAGGGTAATCAGCGTCGCGGAGTTGAAGCCGGTCGGTTCTGCGTCCTCGATCGGCACCAGCACATTGCCGAGCCCATCCAGGGAAACGATGAAGAAGGAGTAGAGTACGGTCTTGATCAGCGCCACGCGCATGAAGGGCAGGCGGCGCAGGCCCTGGCCGCTGGGGCCGGTAGCGTAGAAGATTTCAAAAACCGCAATCGCGAATGTAACCATGGCGCCGGTGATCAGGCCGCGCAGGAAGCCAAGCCGGGCGGAATCGCCGCCAAGCGATGAATCGATGGCAAGGCCATAGAGCGCGCCGGCAAGGCTGCCGATGCCGATGAAGCGCAGCAGCAGCAGCACCTGGCGGCGGCGGCGGGTAGAAAGAGCCATTATTGGTTCATTCCGCGAACGAGACCCGGCGATGATAAGCTGATCAACCGCAATAGGAAAGCGGCAGCAAAAAGGCCGGGCTTGTGGCCCGGCCTGTCGCTGTGACCATTGTCACCGCCAGATCATGTCTGGCGGCGGTGGCTGGCTTACGCGGCGTTTTCGGCCTGGCGCTGGGCCTTCTTGCGGTCATTCGGGTCCAGCATCTTCTTGCGGATGCGGATGCTCTTCGGCGTCACTTCCACCAGTTCGTCATCGGCGATGTAGGCGATGGCCTGCTCCAGGGTCATCTTGCGCGGCGGGGTAAGGCGCACCTGCTCATCCTTGCCCGCAGCGCGGATGTTGGTGAGCTGTTTTGCCTTCATCGGGTTGACGTCAAGATCATTGTCGCGGCTGTGCTCGCCAATGATCATGCCTTCATACACGGCCACGCCCGGATCGACGAACAGCACGCCGCGCTCTTCGATGAAGTTCAGCGCGTAGAGCGTGGTTTCACCGGTGCCATTGGCGATCAGCACGCCGTTGCGGCGGCCCGGGATGGCGCCGCGATGCGGGCCATAGCTGTGGAACAGCTTGTTCATGATGCCGGTGCCGCGCGTATCGGTGAGGAATTCACCGTGGTAGCCGATCAGGCCGCGCGACGGGGCATGGAAGGTGATGCGGGTCTTGCCGCCGCCCGACGGGCGCATGTCGCGCAGCTCGGCCTTGCGCAGGCTCATCTTCTCCACGACGATGCCGGTAAAGGCATCATCCACGTCGATATGCACTTCCTCGATCGGCTCCAGCAGCTTGCCGTCCTCATCCTGCTGGAACAGCACGCGCGGACGGCTGATCGAAAGCTCGAAGCCCTCGCGGCGCATGGTTTCCACCAGCACGCCGAGCTGCAATTCGCCACGGCCGGCGACTTCGAAGGCATCCTTGTCGTCGCTCTCGCGCACGCGGATCGCCACATTGCCCTCGGCTTCGCGCATCAGGCGGGTGCGGATCACGCGGCTCTGCACCTTGGAGCCCTCCTTGCCGGCGAAGGGCGAATTGTTGACCGAGAAGGTCATCGCCAGGGTCGGCGGATCAATCGGGTTGGCCGGCACAGGATCGGATACGGCCAGTTCGCAGATGGTATCGGCCACCGTTGTGGTGGTGAGGCCGGCAATCGCCACGATATCACCGGCTTCGGCTTCTTCCACCGGCACGCGTTCGATGCCGCGGAAGGCCAGCAGCTTGGTGACGCGGCCCTGCTCGATTTCGCTGCCATCGCGGCGCAGCGAGTGGATTGGGCTATTCACCTTCAGCACGCCGGAATGGATGCGGCCGGTGAGGATGCGGCCGAGATACGGATCGGCTTCCAGCGTGGTGACCAGCATGCGGAACGGCGCATCCTTCTCCACGGTCGGTGCCGGCACATGGCGCACCACCAGGTCAAACAGCGGGGCGAGGTCCTTGCGCGGGCCTTCCAGGCTGTCATCGGCCCAGCCGGAGCGGCCCGAGGCGAACATGCAGGGGAAGTCGAGTTGTTCTTCGCTGGCGTCCAGGGCGGCGAAGAGATCGAACACTTCGGAATGGACTTCGACCGGGCGGGCGTCAGAGCGGTCGACCTTGTTGATCACCACGATCGGGCGCATGCCGAGGCCGAGTGCCTTGCCAAGCACGAACTTGGTCTGCGGCAGCGGGCCTTCTGCGGCGTCCACCAGCAGCACCACGCCATCCACCATGGAGAGGATGCGCTCAACTTCGCCGCCGAAATCGGCGTGGCCGGGGGTATCGACGATGTTGACGCGGGTGCCGTGCCATTCCACCGAGGTGCACTTGGCCAGGATGGTGATGCCGCGCTCGCGCTCGAGGTCGTTGGAGTCCATCACGCGCTCGGCCACCTGCTGGTTCTCGCGGAACGAGCCGGACTGGCGCAGAAGGGCGTCGACCAGGGTGGTCTTGCCGTGGTCAACGTGGGCGATGATGGCGATATTGCGAATTTCCATGGGCTTGAACGAAAGGCCCGGTCGACCTTGGTAAAGGCGGCCGGGCGCGATTCCTCTAAGGTTGCGGCTGGTTGCGGGGTTTATAGTGCGGCGCACAAAACGGCGCAACAGAAGAGTTCGGCAGGGCAGCTATGCGCCACCCGGCGGGACGTCTGCCCCGTCCTTCCGCAACTCTTTGATTCCCATGGGATAATGACGATTTGTCGGGTTTTTGGGCTTGACCCGCGTGAGGACTGAGGCGGAAGCTGGGCACATGACAAGGGAAGGAAACGCCATGACCTATGAGCATATCCTCTACGAGGTGCACGACCGCATCGCCACGGTAACGCTGAACCGGCCGGACAAGCTGAATGCCTGGACCGCCACCATGGAGGGCGAAATCCGTGTCGCCATGGCCTTGGCGGCGGCAGATCCGGGCGTGCGGGTGATCGTGCTGACCGGGGCGGGTAGGGGCTTCTGCGCCGGGGCGGATATGGATCTGCTGTCGAATATCCAGCAGGACAATAGTGGAAAGGGCGGTGGCGCCGTCGGCGGCGAACCCTTCGACGCCACCGCTAACCCGAACTTCCAGATGCGCTACAGCTATTTTCCGGCCCTGCCAAAGCCGGTGATCGCCGCCATCAATGGCCCCGCCGCCGGCCTTGGCCTGATCGCGGCGCTGTATTGCGACATGCGCTTCGCCGCTGATACCGCCGTGTTCACCACGGCTTTCTCGCGCCGGGGCCTGATCGCCGAGCATGGCATTTCCTGGCTGCTGCCGCGTCTGGTCGGCCCCAGCCGGGCCATGGACCTGATGCTTTCGGCGCGCAAGGTGGATGCGGCAGAGGCGCTGCGCATCGGGCTGGTGGACCGCTTGTGCAAACCCGAGGCGTTGCAGGATGATGTGCGTGCCTATGCCCGCGAGCTGGCCGACATGGTGTCGCCGCGCTCGATGCGGGTGATGAAGCGCCAGCTCTGGGAGGCGGCATTCCAGAATCTCAGCGAGGCCACCGCCATCGGCAATTCCGAGATGCTGGCCAGTTTCAAGAGTGCCGATTTCAAGGAAGGCGTGGCGCATTTCATGGAAAAGCGCGCGCCGAATTTCAGCGGTAACTAAGGATCAGGAAGCAGCATGGAAAAGTGGCTCAAACCGGCGCTGGATTACATTCCGCGCTGGCTGGATTTCCAGATGCGGCAGCACCGCCAGCCGGGCTGCGCCTATGCCATCGCGCATCGCGGCAAGCTGGTGGCGGAGGGTGCCTTCGGCCATGCCGATCTGGCCAGCGGCGAGGCGCTGACCACGCGCCACCGTTTCCGTGTCGCTTCCCATTCCAAATGCTTCACCGCGACCGGCATCATGCTGCTGCGCGAGCGCGGCAAGCTGAAACTCGACGATACCGCCGGCCAATATGTTTCCGGCCTGCATAAGAGCATCGCCGAGGCGACCCTGGCCGAATTGCTGTCGCACAGCGCCGGGCTGATCCGCGATGGCTGGGATGCCGGGCAATGGCTGGACCGCCGGCCGTTCCTGAACGCGGAAGAACTGCGCGCCGACCTCAAGCGCCCGGCGGTGCTGGCCGGCAGTACGCGGTTCAAATATTCCAACCACGGCTTCGGCCTGCTTGGCCTGGTGATCGAGCAGGTGACGGGCGAGAGCTATGGCGCCTGGATGCAGCGCGAGGTGATCGCCGCCGCCGGCCTGGCAGAAACCCTGCCGGATTGCCCGCCGCGCTGGCGCGGCTGGCGCCTGGCGCGCGGCCACAGCGCCATCGCACCGGCAGGTTTGCGCCATGTGGTGCCGGGCGACAATGCCACCCATGCGCTGGCTCCGGCCACCGGCTTTGTCAGCACCGCCGCCGATATCGTGCGCTTCCTCTCGCAGCTAGATCCGGCGGCGAAGCGGAGCCTGCTGTCGGTCTCCAGCCGCCGCGCCATGCTGCGCCGGCAATGGCGCCCGACGGGCCTGCTGGAGCAGCATTACGGCTATGGCGTGATGTCGGGCAAGATTCAGGATTGGGATCTCTACGGCCATAACGGCGGCTTCCAGGGCACGCTGACGCGCAGCTTCGTGTTGCCGGAGCCGGGTCTGGCGGTGTCGGTGCTGACCAATGCCGGCGATGGCCTGTCCGGCCCCTGGGCCGATGGCATCGCGCATCTGCTGCGTGCCTGGGCTCGCCATGGTGCGCCGAGCCGCCGCGTCGCCGATTGGGGTGGCCGCTGGTGGACTCTGTTCGGCGCCGGCGACTGGCTGCCGATGGGCAACCGCGTGCTGGTGGCAACCCCGGCCTGGCTCAATCCGCTGATGGATGCCAGCGAGATCGTGCCGAGCAGCCGCGACGAGGGCCGCATCGAGGCCGCCGGCTATGCCAATCATGGTGAAGCCGTACGGCGTATCCGCGATGGCCGGGGCCGGGTGAAGGAAGTGCAATTCGCTGGCTTCCGCCTGCAATCGGAGGCGGCCGCCGCGCGCGAAGTGGCAAAGCGCTTCAAGCCAGTGAAAGCAGCAAAGAAGTAGCCCGAGGAATCAAAAGGCCTCCCTGTCGGGAGGCCGCCAGAATCAAAAAGGCCTCCGCTAGGAGGCCAGCCCGGAATCATAAGGGCCTCCGCTAGGAGGCCCGGGGGCGGGAGAAGGTGTCACCGGCAGGCCACTGCATCCTGCATTACGGACGGTGCCTTCTCCACCCAACATTGCTGCTGGGCTTGATAAGTAATGTAGGCCTGGATTGTAAAAATTCAATGACCAGATTGCGGCATTATCGTGAAATAAGCTGTTTAGACGCCTGCCAAGCCGGTTTTGCCTTCGCGCAAGCGCGGCAGCAGGCGGTCGAGGAACTCCTCGCACAGCTTTAGCTGCGTCAACTCGATGAATTCGTTCGGCTTATGCGCCTGCTCGATATTGCCGGGGCCGCAGACAATGGTCGGGATATCGGTCTGGCTGAACAGGCCGGCCTCGGTGCCGAAGGACACTTTCTGCACCCGATTGGCGCCGGTCAGCGCCTTGCCAAGCTCAATAATCGGCGAGCGGTCGTCGGTGGCGAGGCCCGGGAACTCGGAAATCTGGTGGAAAGAACAGCCGCAATCGGGCTGCACGGCCTTCATTTCCGGCTCAATCCGCGTGCGGGCGAAATCCACCACTTCCTGATACAGCGCATCCACATCGTCCTGCGGCAGATAGCGGATTTCCCACAGGAAGCTGCAATCCTTCGGCACGATGTTCAGGGCCGTGCCGCCATGCACCACGCCGGTATGCAGCGAGGTGTAGGGCGGCGCGAATTCAGGATCGAACGGACCCTGGTCGCGTTTGCGCCGGGCAATCGACTTGATATGGGCGATCAGCTCGGCAGCGGCTTCCACGGCGTTGACGCCCTGATGCGTCAGCGAGGAATGGCATTCAAAGCCGCGGAAATCGACGCGCCAGCTTTTCTTGCCCTTGTGCTGCGCGATCACCTGCATCTCGGTCGGCTCGCCGACGATGCAGGCGGCCGGCTTCACCGGCATCTTCGCCAGCACCGGCATGAGCTGCTTGGCGCCGAGGCAGCCGACTTCCTCGTCATAGGTAAAGGCGTAGTGGATCGGCGTCTTGAGGTCTTGCGCCAGGAAATGCGGCGCATAGGCCAGCGCGATGGCGACGAAGGACTTCATGTCCGAAGTGCCACGGCCCCATAGCTTGCCATCCTTCTCCACCAGCTTGAACGGGTCGGTATCCCATTCCTGGCCATCAATCGGCACCACGTCGGTATGGCCCGAAAGGACGATGCCTGGCACGTCCGTGGGGCCAATGGTGGCGAACAGGTTCGCCTTCTTGCCGCTGGCGTCATGCACCAGGGTGGAGGCGACACCGAGCGACTTCAGGTGATCGCGCACCCAGTGGATGAGGTCGAGATTGGAATCCCGGCTCACGGTGGGCATTTCGATCAACTGGCGGATCATCGCCAGGGAGGCATCGCTCGGTCGGCTCATGGTGCTTTCTGGTTTTTGTCTTAGGAGGCTAGGCTCTTGATCTGGTTGTCCAGATCGTCCTCGATGAAGAAGCGTACAATCTCATCGATATTCTGGTCCACCGAAAAACCGAGACTGCGCGCGCGGTCGCTGCTCAGCGCACGCGGCCAGCCATCGACGATCTTCTGGATATGCGGGTCCGGCTGCCAGATGATCTTGCCGACCTTGCGGTTGCCGGTGTTGCGCTCCATGGCGGCGGCGATCTCGCCGGCCGAGGCCGGGATGCCGTTCAGCAGCATGGCGCGGTCGACGCCCAGCGCCTCGCCGGGCAGTTCATGCAGGCGGATGAAGGCATCCACGGTGCGGCGTGGCGAGAGGCAGACCATCATGCTTTCCGGCGACACCGGGCAGATCGCATCGACGCCGGAAAGCGGCTCGCGCACGATGGAACTGGCCCAGGTCGAGGCGGCCTTGTTCGGCTTGCCGGGGCGGATCATGATGGTAGGCAGCCGCACGGCGCGGCCATCGATATAGCCCTTGCGGGTATAGTCGTTGACCATCAATTCGCCCATCAGCTTCTGCACGCCGTAGGAGGTCGTCGGGCGCTGTGGCGTGCTGTCGGTGACGGTGGCGGGCAGGGCGCCGCCATAGACCGCGACGGAGGAGGCGAAGATCACGCGCGCCGTGCCGTCCAGGCTGCGGCAGGCTTCCAGCACATTGCGCGTACCGGCCAGGTTGACGCGGTAGCCGAGGTCGAAATCGGCTTCGGCGCCAGACGAAACCACGGCGGCGAGGTGGAACACCGAATGGGTGTCCTGGCCGATCAGCATGCGCACTTCGGCCTGGTCGCCGATATCGCCAACAATGGTGGTGACGCGGCTGTCGCCGAAATCATTCGGGGCGACGTTATCGAACAGGGTGATGCGGCTGATCTTCTGAGGGCTGCCGCTCGGGCCGGTGAGTTCGCCGCGCTGCAGAAGCTGCTTGGTCAGGGCCTGGCCGATAAAGCCGGCGCCGCCGGTGATCACCACATTCAACATGTCCGCTCCCATAAGGCTTTTTATTTGGAGCGGCTATCTAAGCGGATCGTAAGCCTACTGACAATGTCGAGGGGGGTGAAAAACCATTCTCTGCAATCGTCATGCGCGGACTTGATCCGCGCATCTCTCTCCATTCGGCCTGAGATGCCCGGGTCAAGCCCGGGCATGACGCATTGTGGGGTTGGGACGTATTGGAAAATTACTTACTTTTCCTTTTCCCAATGCTTTGGCATGCGGGCGAGCTTCTCGGCATAGCGCTTGCGTTCCTCGGGCGTCATCGCCTGAGCAGCGGCGAGCAGGGCGGCCTGCATGCCCTGGTGGAACTGTTCCATGCGCAGGCGCTGCTGCTCCATGGCGGCGTTCAGCGCCTTGGCATCGAAGGGTTCGGCGCCCAAGGCAGCGGCGAGGCCACGGCGGACCAGGCCGAATTCCACCGGGCCGACGGCCTGGCGGGTTTTGTCCAACTCGGCGCGGAAAGCCGCCGCCGCCGCATCCGGCAGATGGCGGCTGAAGCGCTTCTCAAGCTGGGAGAAGGGCGCGCGGGCGATTTCACGGCTCTTGTAATAGCGGCTGGCACCCCAGCCGATGGCGGCGAGATTGAGCGCCACCGAGACGGTGAGGGCGATGGCGAGCCATTTATTGTAGCGCGGCTTCGGTGCGGGGGCGGCGGTATCGGCCATGAGCGTTACTCCGGAATGAAACTGGCGTCTGCGATAACCATCTGCACGGCGTAGGGCGTCGAATCCTCCGCGAGAATTTCTTCCAGGCCGCCAAGTCCGGCGCCAATGCCGAGGCTCAAGGCCAAGGCCAGCACGGCGAATTGCGGCCAGGCGGCGCGGAACGGAAATGCCGCAAGGCTGAACTCTTTCCAGGCCGACAGGCGTCGCCCCGAGACACGATGGGCAGCTACTCGCGCCGGCAGGCGGGCCATGATGCGCTGGGCAAGATCGGCGCTCGGTTGAGGCATGGCTGCCTGGCGCAGCAGATGATCCAGCGGGGCTGCCTGATCCAGCAGGCGGCGGGCCTCGCTGGAAGCCTGCGCCAATGCTTCTGCAGCCCTGCGCTCGGCTGCCGGCCACAAAGCCGGATCGGCACCATAGGCGGCAACGATTTCAGCAAAGCGGTCGAGGTTCATGGCTTTTCCTCCCGGCCCAGCATGGGGCCCAATTCATCGCGCAGCGTGCGCTTGGCACGTACCAGCAGGGATTCCAGGGCGCCGACGCTGATGCCCAGCGTGGCGGCGGCTTCGATATTGCCTTCGCCTTCCCAGAAGCAGAGCTGCAGCGCAGCGCGCTGGCGTGGCGGCAGCTTGGCCAGCGCGGCGGCGATGCGCGCTTCGGTCTCGCTGGCAAGGCGGTGATCATAGGGATTGGGGGCGCCGTCCTCAGGCTCCGGCTGCTCGTCCAGCGCATCCATGCCGGGGCGGCGTTTGCGGTCGATGGCGAGATTGACCACGATGCGCAGCAGCCAGGTGCGGAAGCTGGCGGCGCCATCCACCTGCCAGCGCGGCGCATGCTGCCACACCCGCAGAAAGGCTTCCTGCGCCACTTCCTCGGCATCGGCCTGGTTCAGCAGGATGCGCTGCGCCGTCACCACGGCGCCGGTGAGGTGGCGCTGCAGCAGCAGGGCGAAGGCGGCGCGGTCCTGCCGTGCCACCCGCGCCATCAGGGCGCGGTCTTCCTCGGCCTGGCGCAGGCGTTCATCCGCGTTCATGGCGGAGGCCGTGGCACGGCTGCGCGGGCTGGCGCCGGCAGGGGCGGAAAATGTCCAGGCGATACTTGGCATGCAGGAGAACACACGGCATGGCGGGTGTTTTCCTGCGCTGGCCGGGCTCTAGGCGCGGCCCATCAGCCGTGAGCCATCATCCAACGCCTTCAATTCTGCGTTGAGCCGGGCGATTTCCTCACCGATGGCCTTAAGCGTCTCGGGCTGATCCCATTCCCGGTACTGGCCTTGTTTATAGGCCAGCGCGTTGCGGTAGTAGAGATAGGCGTTGAGCCGGTTCCGCACGTAGTTGTTCTGGGTCTTGATGACCTTGCCCGGTGCGCCGACAACCACCGAATTGTCCGGGATCACAGTGCCCTCTTTCAGGAAGGCGGCGCCGCCGATGATGCAGTTATTGCCGATCACGCAGCCATCCATGATGGTGGCGCCGATGCCGATCAGGCAATTGTCGCCAATGGTGCAGCCATGGATGTTGCAGTGATGGGTGATCGAGCAATGGCTGCCGATATGGGTGGCGGTCTGGCCGCCAATATGGATCATCGAGAAATCCTGGATGTTTGTGTACTCACCCACCACGATCTCGAAATTCTCCGCCCGCATCGCCACGTTGATCCATACCGAGCTGCCTTTTTCCAGCCGCACCTTGCCATAGATATGCGCGGTCTCATGGATATAGGCGGGATCGTTCAGCACCACGTCGGGGCCGTGGATGGGCATGGGCGTTTCCTTCGCTTTACTTCACTTCGTTGAACAGGTCGTCATTGGCCTTGCGCTGCTCTGGCGAGGCCGGGGCGTCGCCGCGCAGGAAAGCGCGGCGCTGCTGCTGCGAGGAGGAACGCAGGCTGGCGTAATAATCCACCGAGCCGGCGCGCAGTTCGTCCAGCGGCACAAGCAGTTCCTCGCGCCGCGCCAGCGTCTTGCCGGCGGTGAGTGCGATGTTGGCGTTGTCGTTGAGGATGTACATGAGCGGATCGGCGAAGGCATCGACGCCGCCGCCGATGGCATCGCGGGTATTCGCCGGGCCGAGCAGCGGCAACATCAGGAAGGGACCTTCGCCGATGCCATAGCTATGCAGGGTCTGGCCGAAATCCGCCGGCTTGCCCTTCCAGTCGAACAGGTCGTTGGCGGCATCCCATAGGCCGAGCACGCCGATGGTGGAATTCACCGCGAAGCGGCCGACCGTGGTGGCGGCATCGCCGAAGCTGCCCTGCAAGGTATGGTTCATCAGCACGGCAGGCGATCTCAGATTGGCGAAGGCGCTGCGCACGCCGCCCTTCACCACATCGGGCGTGAAGGAGTAGAGCCAGGCAATCGGCCGCAGCAGGAAGGTATCCAGCACCTCGTTGAAAGCGAAGAAGGCGCGGTTCATGGGCTCCAGCGGATCCCACACATCCGGCGCGGTGCTGACCGGGCCGGTGCCGGCGGCAGAGGCGGTGAAAAGCGGCTGTTGCATCGGCTGCAAGGCGGCGGCGGGTGCGGCGGTACTGGCGGTCTGGAAGCCGTAGCGCGCCATGTAGGGGTTTTCGTACCACTGGCCGGGCCGGCCGGCGGCGGGGCCGGCTACATAGGTGGTGGGCTGGATCGGCGGCGAGGCATAGGCGGGGGCGCTGGCCTGGGCATACCAGTTGCCTGGCAGGGCAGGCTGCGCCGCGGCCTGATACTGCGCGGCGGCGGCATAGGCGGCGGGGCCGAAGCTCGGCGCCCTGCTGGCGATATAGGCTGCCGCCGCCTGGCCGCGGCGCTGATCCAGCACCGCTTCGCGTGCCACCACGCCGGAAAGCTCGCGGCTCATGCGTGCCGCCAGTTGCCGCTCCTTGGTCGCCAGCACTTCGCCATTGCGCAGCGTGCCATAGGCGGCGCGGTCGCGCGCCTGCTCAGTGGCGCCGGCCTGGAGGATGGCATCGACCTCGGACGAGACCTGCGGCGGCACAGGCTGGGCCTGTAACGGGCCTGAGCCGAGGACTGCAAGGCACAGGAGAAGGGCCGGGAGAAGATGACGCATCGGCTCGCGGCCTCAGGTTTGGAGGGTTATTGCTTCACGGATTTCAGGAAGGCCTCGGCGCGGCGCTCGGCCTCGGCAAACAATGCGCCATCGACCTGGGGCCGCAAGGCTTCCAGCCGGTCGCCGGCAGGGCCGAAGCCGTTGCGCGCGGCGATGGTCAGCCAGGTGAGGCCAGCGGCATCGTCCTTGGCCACGCCTTCGCCGCGTAGATAGCGGTTGCCGATATGGTTCTGGGCGGCGGCATTGTTTTGCTCGGCAGCCTTGCTGAACCAGGCGGCGGCGGCCACCAGATCGCGATGGGTGCCTTCGCCATCGCGATACATCTTGCCGAGATTATACTGCGCCTTGTCGAAGCCCATTTCCCCGGCGCGCAACATCAGGGCAAAGCCGGCGGGCTTGTTCTCTGGCCCGCCGAGGCCATCGAGATACATTTTAGCCAGGCTGTAGATACTGCGTACCGAACCGGCGGCCTGGGCGCGTTCGAGATATTGCCGCGCCTGCGCCATATCCTGCGGCACCTCGTCGCCGGCGATATAGAGCATGGCCAGGTTATGCAGCGCCTGCGGATGATTTTGTTCCGCCGCCTTGCGCCACAGCGAGAGGGCAGGGCGCAGGTCCAGCGGCACGCCGAGGCCATCCTGGTAGAGAGCGCCGAGATTGAACTGAGCGCGTGCATCGCCGGCTTCCGCCAGCGGCAACCAGAGCTTCACGGCGGTGTCGAAGTCGCTGCGGTCGTAGGCGGCGAGGCCATCCTCATAGGGGCCGGCGAAGGCCGGCGCCGCGAACAGCATCAGGCCGGTAAGGAAAAGTATGGGCCGCGCGGCGTATTGTTTCGTCATGCTTCCCTCCCTGTGGCTCAGCGCGAGACGCTCACCGTCTCTCGGTCGGCCCGCGCGCGCAGCGTGCCGATCAGGCCGTTGACCCCGCCGGTGTTGACCACCGATGCGAATTCATTGCGTTGCGTCACCGCCATGGAGACGTTCTCGATCGCCACGTCGATGATGCCGAGGCGCTGGCCGCTTTGGCGCACCCGCCAGTCGCAGCGCACCGGCTGGCCGTTTGCCGGGTCGATGCGGGTTGAGACCTCGGTGTCGGTGTCGCCGGCAGCGCGGGCGCCGAGAATGGCGAAGCTGCGCGCCTGGAAGCCGGACAGCCGGCGGGCATAGGTGCGCAGCACAAAGTCATTGAAGGCCTGATGATAGTCGGCGGCCTGTTCCGGGCTCAGCGAGGCATAGGGCCGGCCCAGCACGAAGCGGCCGATGAAGGCAAGGTCGAAGCCCTGGCGCAGCAATTCGCGGAGCTGGCTCTCGCGCTGCGCCAGCGGCTGCTGCTGGCCCAGGATCCCCAGCGTCTGCTGGCCCAGGCTGTCGATGAAACGGATCGCGGCATTGGTATCGGCGGAGGCGGCTGCCGGGCGGTTCAGGCCCAGGCCGGCAAGCGGTACCGCCAGACCGGCCAGCAGCAAATTCCGGCGGCTGATGAAGGCGGGACGAATCCGTAGGGGCGCGCTCATGGCGGCAGCATACAGACCGAGCCATTACCTTGAAAGAGCAGGTTCCTTGAAAGAGTGGCAGGCGAGGCTGCCCCGCCTGTTTTTCGCGCTCTGCGGGTACTTACTTGGCCGTCTTGAGGAAGGCAATCAGATCAGCGACTTCCGACTCTTTCTTGATCCCGGGGAAAACCATCTTGTTGCCCGGAATATAGCCCTTCGGGTCGGCCAGATAGGCGGCGATCGAGGTTTCGTCCCAGATCACGCCCTTGGCCACCATCTGATCGGAATACTTGAAGCCGGCGCCGGTGCCGGACTTGCGGCCAAAAACCCCGGCCAGGCTGGGGCCGACGCCGTTCTTGCCGGCTTCGAGGGCGTGGCAGGTGCGGCACTTGGCGAAGGCCTTCTGGCCGGCGGCGGCATCCTGCGCCTGGGCGAAGCCGCTGGTGAGGCTGAGGGCGAGGGCCGCCAGGACGGCGGCAAGCGGGAGACGCATCATGGGGGGACTCCAGGCATAGGGGCTTGGCTAATTACCAGCTAACTCCTGGTAAATGCTTGCCATTGAGATAGCACGGCGGCTTGCCGGCGACAAAGCGGCGCATTGCCGCATGAGCGGTTTCGTGATCGGGAACCGGCCAGCGCGAAATTTTTTCCCCCAGCCCCGATTCCCGGAGGTGGTGAACCGAGTCGCATTTACCGCCGTTTAAGAACGCCGTGGTTAGGTAGCGCGGTTTCATCAGGGGTAGTAGCGCATGAACATGATGACCAGCCTCGGTCGCCCCCGCTTGCAAGGCATGCTTGCGGCCGGTCTCGAGGTGTTGCGGATCCAGGAAGCCCTGGCGGCGCGGCGCGGCAATCTTGTGGCCGAGCTGCTGCGCGGGCAGGGCGAGTTCTACGAACAGGAGCATTATCCTGACGGCGACGTGTTCGACCCCGAAAGCGGCGCGCAATACTACTATCATGCCCATCGCGGCGATGCCCGCGAGCATGGTCATTTCCATGTCTTCATGCGGCCGCATCACCTGCCCGAAAGGTTCGAGCCGGCGCGGCGCGGCAAGCCCGGCATCGCGCTGCCCTGTGGCCCGACCGGCAACGCGGCGCTGGCCCATATCATCGCCATCGGCATGGACAATTACGGCCTGCCGGTGCGGCTGTTTACCGTCAATCGCTGGGTCACGGATGAAACCTGGTTCGCGGCCCGCGACGTGATCGCCATGCTCGACCGTTTCCAGGTCGGTCACAGTTATCCGTCAGCCGAGGTGAATGGCTGGCTGACCAACCTGCTGCGGCTGTTTCACCCCGAGATCGCCGAACTGATCCGCCGCCGCGATGCCGCCGTGGAAGCCCGCGCGCGGGCCAATCCGCGCGCCAACGCGCTGGAGGACCGCAGCCTGGAAATCACCGCGTCGCTGGACATCTCGGTGGAGCGCCGCCTGCGGCAACTGCGCCGTCAGCTCGGCTAGGCCTTACTTCATGTAGTTGACTTGGCGCCATTCCTTCGAGGCTTCGCGGAAGGCTGAATAGCTTTCCCAGATGCGCTTGAAGTTCGGGTTGGCGGCGGACTGCTCGGCCACCACCTTGCGCCAGGATCTTTCGAAGGCTTGCAGCACTTCCGGCGGCCAGGTGTGGATGATGGCGCCTTTGGCGCGCAATTCGTTGATGGCATAAGGCTGCTGCGCCTCGCCCTCGGCTAGGCTGTCGGAGATGTTGTCGCCGCAGACGGTTTCGACCATCGCCTGCTGCGATTCCGAGAGTTTCTCCCAGGCCGCGCGGTGGAACACCATCAGGATGGCGGTGAAGGGCTGGTGCCAGCCGGGCAGATAGTAATGCGGCGCCACCTTGTAGAAGCCGAAACGGAGATCGTTGATCGGCGTGGAGAATTCGCTGCCGTCGATCTGCCCGGTGGCAAAGGCGTTATAAACTTCACCGCCGGCAATCGAATTGGTTTCGGCGCCAAGCTTGCGCAGCACTTCGCCGCCCAGGCCGGGGAAGCGAAGCTTCATGCCGCGCAGGTCGTTGGACGAGTTGATCTCCTTGCGGAACCAGCCGCCGCCTTCCGCCACCAGCACGCCGCAGACCATCGGTACCACGTCGTAGCGGCCGAACAATTCCGCCATCAATTCCTGGCCGCCGCCGTGATACAGCCAGCCGAGATATTCCGAGGCGCGTGGGCCGAAGGGCAGGCCGACGAAGAAGCCGAAAGCTGAGTCCTTCTCCAGCAGATAGGCCGCCGAAGTCCAGCCGGCATCGACTTCGCCCGAGGCCACGGCATCGAACACTTCCGCCGCCGGCACCAGGGCGCCGGGCTCATGGAATTTCAGATCGAGCAGACCGCCCGAGAGGCGCGCCAGCTTGGTGGTGGTGGCGGCGCCGATGCTGCCCAATTGCGGCGCGGCCGATGTATAGGAGGAGGCGAGGCGCAGCGAGATCGGCTGCATGTCGTCGCGCAGCACCGGGTTCTGCGGCACCACCACACGTTCGGGGATCGGTGTCGCGCGCTGCACGGCGAGATAGCCGAGCCCAATGCAAAGCCCGGCGAAGAACGCAATGATCGCGATGGCAAAACTGCGTGCCATGCCCTGAGATTGCCTCTTTGTTAAATCTCCGAAATTCCTGGTTGCGCACCATAAAGTGCCGATGCCGGCCCTGGCAACCGGTTCCGGTCAGGCAACCGGCTATAGGGTTAACGGCGGGGCGTCACGCCCCAGGGCCGGATCCAGGCCAGGCTCGCCAGCGTATCGCCTGTGGGACGGTATTCGCAGCCGACCCAGCCGGCATAGCCGAGCTGGTCGAGGCGGCCGAGCAGGAAGCGGTAATCCAGCTCGCCGTTGCCGGGCTCGCGGCGGTCCGGCGGGTTGGCAATCTGGATATGCTCGATCAGCGGCAATTGCCGCTCCAGGCGCTTGCTCACGTCACCATGCACTACCTGAACATGGTACATGTCGAATTGTAGCCGCAACTGCGGCAGGGCCATTTCGCTTAAAATGCGTTCGGCGACATCGTAATCGTGCAGGAAGTAGCCGGGAATGTCGCGGCGGTTGATTGGCTCCAGCAGCAGGGTCAGGCCGGCCCTTGCCGCCTGTTCCGCAGCCCAGGCGAGGTTGTCGAGGAAACAGGCTTCCAGCGCGCGGCGGTCGGCGCCTGGCGGCTCCACCCCGGCCATGACATGCAGGCGTTTGCAGCCGGCAGCAGTCGCCACCTCGAAAGCGCGGTGGATCGAGGTGCGGAAGGCCTGGCGCTGCTGCGGCAGGCAGGCCAGCCCACGCTCGCCGGCCTCGAAATTGCCCGCTGGGGTATTCATCAGCACCAGCTCCAGGCCGTTGTCGCGCAAGGCGGCGGCGATGGCCGCTGGCGACTGGTCCGGCTGGAACATGAATTCGACGGCAGCGAAACCCTGCTCGCGCGCTACCGCCAGGCGGTCGAGGAAGGCATATTCCTGAAACAGGAATGTCAGATTGGCGCTGAAGCGCGGCATGCATCGGTCCCGGCTAACCCTTACGCGCAGCATGTCATGTTTGGTAACTTTCAGACAAGCGGCGTAGGCAACAGGGATTTTGGCGCGTGCAGCCCGGCGGCATGAGTCTGAGGCATGAAGACGGCATGGCGAGTTTGAGCCTCTCCGGCGCCTGGACGCTGGGCGAGGCGGCACGCCTCTCGCATAGCCTCGATAGTCTCAATCTCGGTGCCGCGCGGCGGCTGCGCATTGATGCCGGCGGGCTGGAGCGGGTGGATACCGCCGGCGCCGTGTTGCTGCAGCGCCTGAATGGCCGTTTCGGCCCCGGCGTGGCGGTGGAATGGCGCGCTGTGAAGCCCGAGCATCAGACATTGATCGACTATGTGGCCGGTTGCGATGCGGCCTCGGCGGCGCCGCCCGGGTCGGGCAACGGCCTGCTGCGTTTCGTCGCCCATCTCGGCTGGCTGGTGCTGTTCGCGGCGCGCGAGGGGCGCCGCTTCATCACCTTCATCGGCCGTGTCGTCGAGGCCTTCGCCCGTATAGCCATCAGCCCGCGTCGGCTGCGCTTCACCTCGGTAGTGTTCCACATGGAGCAGACCGGGCTGAACGCGCTGCCCATCGTCGGCTTGATCTCCTTCCTGATCGGCGTGGTGATGGCCTATCAGGGCGCGGATCAACTGCGGCAATTCGGCGCCGAGGTCTTTGTCGTCAACCTGGTCGGCGTCTCGGTGCTGCGCGAGCTTGGCATCCTGCTCACCGCCATCGTGGTGGCCGGCCGCTCCGGCAGCGCCTTTACCGCCCAGATCGGCAGCATGAAGGTGAACGAGGAAGTGGATGCGATCCGCACGCTCGGCCTCGATCCGGTCGAAGTACTGGTGGTGCCGCGCGTGCTGGCACTGATCATCACCCTGCCGCTGCTGGCCTTCTTCGCCGATATCATGGGCCTGCTGGGCGGCGCGCTGATGGCATGGGTGACGCTGGATATCACGCCGTTCCTGTTCTTCCAGCGGCTGCATGAGGCAGTGTCGGTGAATTCCTTCCTGGTCGGCCTGGTCAAGGCGCCGGTGTTTGCCGCGCTGATCGCCATGGTCGGCTGTTACGAAGGCCTGCGGGTGAAGCGCGATGCGGAAAGCGTCGGCCGGCTCACCACGCGTTCGGTGGTGCAGTCGATCTTCCTGGTGATCGTGGCCGATGCACTGTTCTCGATCTTCTTCTCGGCGTTGGGGATCTAGGCAATGGCCGGTGATGCTGGAAGGGATGTGGTGATCAAGGTGCGCGGCCTGGTGAACGCCTTCGATGGCTTCAAGGTGCATGACGGCCTCGATCTCGATGTCTATCGCGGCGAGGTGCTTGGCGTGGTCGGCGGCTCTGGCACCGGCAAGTCGGTGCTGCTGCGCACCATCATCGGGCTGAACCAGCCGCAAGCCGGGCAGATCGACCTGCTGGGCTCGGACATGATCAAAGGCGATGAGGACGCAAGGCGCCGCGCCCGTCAGCGTGTCGGCGTGCTGTTCCAGGATGGCGCGCTGTTCTCCTCGCTCACCGTGGCGCAGAATATCCAGGTGCCGCTGAAGGAATTCTACGATCTGCCGCCCGATCTGCTGAATGAGATTGCGGCGGCGAAGATCCGCATGGTCGGCCTGCCGGCCAATGCAGCGGGCAAGATCCCGTCCGAGCTTTCCGGCGGCATGCGCAAGCGCGCCGGCCTGGCCCGCGCCCTGGCGCTGGACCCCGAGATCGTGTTCCTGGATGAGCCGACCGCCGGCCTCGATCCCATTGGCGCCGCCGCTTTCGATACCCTGGTACGCGACCTGCAGCAGGCCTTGGGCCTCACCGTGTTCATGGTGACGCATGATCTGGATTCACTGCATGCGATCTGCGACCGCATTGCCGTGCTGGCCGAAAAGAAGGTGCTGGTCGCCGGGCCGCTGCGTGACCTGCTGCAACACCCGCATCCCTGGATCCGGGAATATTTTCACGGGCCGCGTGCCCGCGCCGCCCAGGCAACGGCAGATCATGCCCCGTCTGGGTCGGTATTGTCTGGGCTTGTACCTGAAGGAGGCGGTTCGTAATGGAAACCCGCGCCCACCATCTGCTGATCGGCAGTTTCCTGCTGCTGTTCCTGCTCGGCATCCTCGGCTTCGCGCTGTGGCTGGCCAAGACGCAGCTCGACCGCGAGATCGCCCGCTACAATATCTTCTTCACCGGCTCAGTGGCCGGCCTGGGGCAGGGCGGCGATGTGCGCTTCAACGGTATCAAGATCGGCAATGTCAGTCAGATCAGTATTGATCGCGAGGATACATCCAAAGTCCGCGTCACGATCAATGTGGCCGCTGATACGCCAATCCGCGCCGATAGCGTTGCCAGCCTGGAATTGCAGGGCATCACCGGGGTTTCCTTCGTGCAGATCAATTCCGGTACCAAGGCGGCGGAATTGCTGCCGGCGCGCTACAGCGAGGATGTGTCGGAACTGCCGGTGATTCGCTCGCGCAATTCCTCCATCGCCGAATTGTTCGAGGCGGCGCCCGACCTGGTCAACCGCGCCGCGCGCATCATGTCGGATCAGAATATCGACAATATCGGCGGCATCATTGGCGATATCCGCCAGCTTACCATTACACTGGCCAGCCGCCAGGAAACCCTGACGCGGGCCATTGATGGCTTCGACCGCACCAGCGCCGACATCGCCATTGCCGCCCGCGCGGCGCGCGATGTCGCCGAACAGTTCGGCGGCATCGTGAAGGAGGCGAACAGCACCCTGGTGGCGGCGCGCAACACGCTGGAGGCGACCACGAAGCTGATCGAGGGCGATGCCACCGCCACGGTGAAGGATGCGCAGGTGGCAGTGCAGGATATCCGCGGCGCCATGCAGCAGCTTGATGCCGTGCTGTCCACCGTGAACGAAATGGTGGCGGAGAACCGCGCCCCGATCAATGCCATCACCACCGATGGCTTCGGCGAATTCCGCCGCTTCATTGCCGAGGCGCGCATCCTGGTGGGCAGCCTGGCGCGGGTGGCGCAGCGGCTGGAAGACGATCCGAGCGCGGTGCTGTTTGGCAACCGCGATGCTGAATACCGTAGCGAGGGAGGCCGGCGATGACGGCGAGTTTCAACCGGCGTGGCCTGCTGCGCGGTCTTGGCGCCAGCGGCCTGATGGGTATTGGCCTCACTGCCTGCGGCGGCATCATCCCGCAGGCGCCGCCTTCGAACCTCTACACACTGTCGCCGAAAAACACTTTCGCCGCTGATCTGCCGCGCGCGACCTGGCAGCTAGTGGTGGAGGAGCCTTATGCGGCGGGCGGCCTGGATACCCACCGCATCGCGATCATGACCAATCCCTATGAGGTGAAGTATTACGCCGAGGCGCGCTGGGCCGAGCGGGTGCCGCGCATGATACAGACCCTGCTGGTGGAGAGCTTCGAGAATACCGGCAAGATCCTCTCGGTCGGGCGCCAGTCGGTGGGGCTGCGCTCGGACTTCAATCTCAAAAGCGAATTGCGCGAATTCCAGGCGGAGTTGAGCGGCGGCGATCCGGTGCCGACCGTGCGTGTCGCGCTGGCCTCGAAGCTGATCCAGCAGCCGCGCCAGGAAATCGTTGCCGCCACCAGTTTCGAGCGCCGCATGAAGGCTGCGGGCACCGATGTGCTGTCGGTGGTGCAGGCTTTCGATGAGGCGCTGGGCCGCGTGTTGCGCGATACGGTGCAATGGACCCTGCGCAGTGGCAATCCTGCGTAAGAGGTCTGGACGAAACGAAAAGAAGCATAACCCTGTATGGATGTGTTTGTTGTTTAAATAATATACATATTGGTGTATATATTCCTCAATTTCAGGCTAGGCTTGGCCTGGATTGGGGGAAAAATGAGTCAATCTCCTCGCTTGGGTGTCTGTGCCGCGATTCTGCTCGGCCTGATGCTGGTTGCGCCTCCGCTGCCTGCCCAGAGCCAGGCCCCGCCCGCAGCCCCAGCCGTCACCACGCCGGCAACCACGACAGTGCCGGCGGCTACGACAACGCCGGCATCAACGACGACACCGGCCAAGCCGCTGCGCGCGTTCTGCAACGAAAGCCAGACCGGCACCCGGTTGACCGATGGTTCCGTCACCATGGCGGTGAAGAAAAACTGGCAGCCAGTGGATGGCAGCTTCACCTTCACCATCGCGCCGGCCGTGCCGTTGCCCGCCGATACCCGCCTGATCGCCTGCCTGACCTGGAAGCGCGATGGCGCCCAGGCAGTGGAGGCGCCGGTGGATATCAGCAAGGCGGCGGCCAATGGGGCGATCACGGTAGCGGTGACAGTGCCGCGCGACTTCAGTATTCCGTCGGGCTGGCTGCAGGGCGATACCGATTTGTTCGTGGTGCCGCTGGCCGATCTGCGCATCATCGGTGTGTCCCAGGGCAATATCGTGGTCGATGTCTCACATGTTGTCGGCATCACGCATCAGCTCATCACCTTCCTCCTGTCTCTCGCGATCATTCTGCTGCTTGTCGGCTGGATGACCAAGAAGCGTCCAAGCACGGACGGCGCCAAAGACGAAAAGGGGCCGAACTGGATCTACCGCTTGATCGGTACCAGATCGGGCAAGGCCAGCCTGTCGCAGTTCCAGGTCATGCTCTGGACCATCGTGGTGGCCTTCTCTTCGGTCTATGTCATGCTGATTTCCGGTGCGCTGGTTGATATTTCCAGCAGCACGCTGGTCTTGCTCGGCATTGCTGGTGGCGCCACGCTGTTGGCCAAGGTCAGCCCGACGCCGAGCGATGCTGCTGCACCCGATCCGAATGCGCCGCGCTCGCTGTTCATTGATCTGGTCGGCGGCGGGGCGGAAGGCGAGGTAATCGACGTCACGCGGTTGCAGATGCTGATCTTCACCGTCATCTCGGCCGGCTTCGTGCTCGCCAATGTGCTGACGACCTATGAGATTCCGTCGATTCCGGAGGGCTACCTGATCCTGATGGGCTTGAGCAACACGGTCTATATCGGCTCGAAGAACCTGCCGGCGAAACCGGCGGCGGCGAATCCGGCACCGAATCCTCAGCCCAATCCAGCAGCCAATCCGGCGCCGAACCAGTGACCAAACCGGTGACCGGGCCTAGCCGCCCTTCTTCAGTTCGACGATCGGCTTGCTCATCACCGCTTCCTGGTCCCAGGGGAACAGGATCCAGGTGTCCTGGCTCACTTCGGTGATGTAGGTATCCACCATCGGGCGGCCATTCGGCTTGGCGTAGATGGTGGCGAAATGCGCCTTCGGCAGCAATTGCCGCACCGCCTTGGCGGTGATGCCGGTATCCACCAGGTCGTCAACGATCAGCCAGCCTTCGCCCTGGGAAGGCAGCGCCGCATCGGCCTGCTTCAGGATATTCACCTTGGTGCCGCGCTCGAGTTCGTTATAGGTCGAGCAGGAAATCGTCTCGATCACGCGCACATTCAGTTCGCGCGCCACGATGGCTGCCGGCACCAGGCCGCCACGGGTGATCGCCACCACGCCCTGATAGGGGCCGCGCTCCAGCAGGCGCCAGGCCAGTGCCTTGCAATGGCGGTGCAGTTCCTCCCAAGAGACGGGGAAGAACTTGTTGTAGCCGTGGCCCTCGGTCATGGCATGTCCTCTTGTGCAGTCGCTGTCCGGTAGGCCTCGATGGGCTGCCGGATCCAGTCCGGAATCGTTACCGAGCGCACCGCCTGATCGTCGATGATGCAGGAGACCAGTTCGCCGGTGAAGCAGCTTTCGCCAGCGGCATTGCGGCCGACGATATGGAAAGTGATGGTGGAGCGGGTGAGGCGCGGGATGCGCAGCTCGACCGTGAAGGGATCAGCGGCGCGCAGCGGCTTCTGGAAATCCAGCTTCGAACTGACCGTGGGCGAGCCGAGATTGTGCCGCTTGTGCAGGTGGTACCAGCTGCAGCCGATCTGCTCGCGCCAGAAGCTTTCCACCGTCTCGATCACATAGTCGAGGAATTGCGTGGTGTAGACGATGCCGGCCGGGTCGGCCTCGCCCCATTGCACCACGCGCTCGATGGCAAACAGGCGGTCTGGCGAATAGGGTGGCGGCACGGGTTTCATGGCGGCGGACTATACACAGGGCCGGGGCGTAAAAAAAGATGGGGCTCCAACCATTTCGGCGGAGCCCCGGTGCCATGTTGGGGAGGAAAGGGGGCCGGGCCTCAGGCCCGGACATACTCGAAATCGACCGGCATGTTGTTGATGCCGCGGGCCGGCGGAGCGATCCAGTTGGCGTATTTGCCGATCTCGGTCACCGCATGCATCAGGCTGATGACATAGAGGCGGTCTTCCTCGGTCGGCAGCCAGCGGTGATGACGGGCATCCCATTCCGCCTGGCTGATGATATGGCCCTGGGGATCGACGCGCAGTTCGGCGAACTGGCCGATCTGGCGATGGAAGGCGCGGTGCGGCAGCTTCAGTTCGAAGTCGATGCCCGCGCGCTTGATCACCTGGTTCCAGCGCATCACACCGCGCGCGCAATCGGCCACGTAGTCGTCGCGCAGCCGTTCATTCAGGGCGGTGAGGGCGGATTCTTCCTTCTCGCGGAAACCGTCGCCATGAACTTCAAGCACCTTGTAGGCCGCGTCGGTCAGCTTGTGGTCGTCGGCAATGCGGGTCTCATCGAAGCGGCCCTTGATGCCCATGGTGTAGTAGTTGGCGGCGTTGGTGGAGATTTCCGAGCCGAACAGGTCGAGCGATACCGAGAAATGGAAGTTGAGGTATTTCTGGATCGTCGGCAGGTCGATCACGCCATGCTTGCGCACGTCATCGGTCTTGAAGTCGCGCATCACTTCGCAGGTCCGCTGCAGCACGCGGCTGATGCCGGTCTCGCCCACGAACATATGGTGCGCTTCCTCGGTCAGCATGAAGCGACAGGTGCGCGACAGCGGGTCGAAGCCGCTTTCCGCCAGCGAGGCGAGCTGGAACTTGCCATCGCGGTCGGTGAAGAAGGTGAACATGAAGAAGCTCAACCAGTCCGGTGTCGCCTCGTTGAAAGCGCCGAGGATACGCGGCTTGTCGGCATCGCCGGAGCGGCGCTGCAACAGGGCTTCGGCTTCCTCGCGGCCATCGCGGCCGAAATAGGCATCCAGCAGGTAGACCATGGCCCAGAGATGGCGGCCTTCCTCGACATTGATCTGGAACAGGTTGCGCAGGTCGTAGAGCGACGGGCAGGTCTGGCCCAGCAGGCGCTGCTGTTCGACGGAAGCCGGCTCGGTATCGCCCTGGGTCACGATCAGGCGGCGCAGCACGCCGCGATATTCGCCGGGCACTTCCTGCCAGGCGTCGTCGCCCCTGTGGTCGCCAAAATTCACCTTGCGGCCGGCTTCAGGCTCGGCAAGGAAAATGCCCCAGCGGTAATCCGGCATCTTCACATAGCCAAAATTCGCCCAGCCCTGGGCATCGACGCTGATGGCGGTGCGCAGGTAAGCCTCGCGCGCCTGGAAGCCCGCCGGGCCCATATCCTGCCACCAGTCGAGGAATTTCGGCTGCCAATCCTCCAGCGCGCGCTGCAGGCGGCGGTTGTCGGAGAGGTTGACGTTGTTCGGGATGCGCGAAGCGTAGTCGATCGCCATGGTCAGACCCTCCTGCGGTCGTAATTGGCACGCTGGCCGGTGCCATAGAGCTTGAGCGCGCCTTGCTCGCCCACCGCGTTCGGGCGCTGGAAGATCCAGTTCTGCCAGGCGGTGAGGCGCGCGAAAATCTTGCTTTCCATCGTCTCCGGGCCGCCGAAGCGGAGAGACGCCTCCATGCCGGTGAGGGCATCGGGCGAGAAGGCGGCGCGTTCCTCGATGGCGATGCGCACTTCATCTTCCCAGTCGATGTCGTCGGGCGTGAAGGTCACCAGCCCGGCTTCGTCGGCGGCTTCCGCATCCAGGTCTTCGCCGATCTGGTCGCGCAACGCATCGACACGGGCAAGGTCATCCAGGCTGCGGCTTTGCAGGCGCGACAGGCCGTTCACCATCGGATAGGCGCCGAAATTCAGCGGCGTCAGGCGGATCGTCGCGGGCGGGCGGTTGTCGCCCTCGAACTGGCCGTCCAGCATGTAGGAGCGGTCAGCGGCCAGCGCCAGTTCCAACAGCGTGCCGGTGAAGCAGGAGCCGGGCTCGATCAGCGCGAACAGGCTGCGCGAAGAGACGTCGATGCGTTTGAACACGCGCTTGAGGAACAGGCGGATTTCACGCACGCGCCAGTCGCTCTTATGCTGTTCCAGCAGCGCGTCATAGGCCGCCACCGCATCGGCATCGCCTGTGCTGCGGATCACCCACATGCCGATGCTTTCCTCGTTGGTGCGCAGATGCAGCACCAGGTCATCCAGCTCGCGCGCCAGCGCCAGCGGCCAGAAGCCGGCATCAATGCCGTCGAGCGTTGCCGGCGCGGCGGCCTTGGGGCCATGCACGGTGATCTCGGCGATGCCCTTGGCGCGGTCGATCTTGGCATCGACATGGGAATAGGCCAGCGAGGCGCCATTCACCTGGCGGACCAGTTCCGGCAGCGCGATGCCCTTGGCATCGGCGGGGCGGTCGGATTTTTCGGCCAGCTTCAGGGCGCGCTCGCGCACGGCTTCGTTCAGCCGGGTGCGCGGCACCACTTCATCCACCAGGCGCCACTCCACGGCGCGCTTGCCCTTGATGCCTTCTTCCAGGGTGCAGAAGAAATCGGCGCGGTCGCGGCGCACCTGGCGCTTGTCCACCAGGCGGGTGAGGCCGCCGGTGCCGGGCAGCACCGCCAGCAGCGGCACCTCGGGCAACGACACCGCCGTATTGCCGTCATCGGCCATCACGATGTGGTCGGCGGCCAGCGCCAGTTCATAGCCGCCGCCGGCGCAGGGGCCGTTCACGGCGGCGATATAGGTCTGGCGCGATTCAGCGGTGGCTTCCTCGATGCTGTTGCGGGTTTCGTTGGTGAACTTGCAGAAATTCACCTTCCAGCCATGGGTGGACTGGCTGAGCATGCGGATATTGGCGCCGGCGCAGAATACGCGTTCCTTAGCGGAGGTCAGCACCACGCTGCGCACTTCCGGATGCTCGAAGCGCAGGCGCTGCACGGCATCATGCAGTTCGATATCGACGCCGAGATCGTAGGAATTCAGTTTCAGTTCATAGCCGGGGCGCAGGCCGCCATCTTCCCGCACATCCAGCGCCAGCGTGGCGACGGGACCGTCGATGCTCAGCTTCCAATGCTTGTAGCGGCTCGGATCAGTGCGGAAATCCACCGGCGGCAGCGCGGCGGCATCGGTTTTTGGCTCGGCCATGGCGTTTCACCCCTAGAACGTGACCGGCATTATAATGCATTTTTTGATCGGCTCAAGAATTATTTTGCAGGGGAGAGCCAGCCGGGATGGGCCTGCAGGGCGGCCAGCAATTCGGCGCTGGCGGCCTCCACCGGCTTGCCGGCGGTATCAAAGGCCATGTCGGCCTTGGCATAGAGGGTTTCGCGTTGGGCCAGGATGCGCTTCAGGTCGCCCATGGCTTCCGACATGCCGGCCATCGGGCGCATGTCGCCCTGGGCCACCACCCGGCCCATATGCTCCTCCGGCCGCGCCTTCAGCCAGATGGTGAAGCAATTGGCCAGCAGATGCGCGAAGGTGCCGGGTTCGGAGGGCAGCGAGCCGCCGCTGGCGATCACCGCCGGCGCGCGTTCGGCGGTAACGCGCTCCAGCGCCCGGCGCTCGAAGCGGCGATAGGCGCCCTGGCCATAGAGGTCGAAAATCTCGTTCAAGCTCAGCCCGGCTTCGGCCTCGATTTCCTTGGCCATTTCGACGAAATGCAGGCCCAGACCGGCGGCCAGTCGCTGGCCCAACGTGGTCTTGCCCGCACCGCGCAGGCCGATCAGGGCGATATGGCGCTTCACGGCGGGGGCGACACCAAAGCGTTCGCGGATAATGGCCTGCAGGTCCTGCTGTTGTGCCGGGGTCAGTTCTTCGATCTGCTGCAGCAGCAGCGCCTGATCGACGCCATATTTCGGCCGGTCGGCGAGGAAATCGCCGATCGGCAGGTCCATCGCCTGGGCGATCTGGCGCAGCAGCAGGATGGAGATATTGCCGGCGCCGGTTTCGAGCTGGGCGAGGTAGCGTTCCGACACGCCGGAATCGCGGGCCAGGATCTTGCGGCTCATGCCGCGCCGGGCACGGGCATTGCGCACGCGCTCGCCCACCGCTGCGAGGAAAGCCTGGTCTTCGTTATCCGCCGTATCGCTGACGGGAGATTGTTCCGGTGCCTTGACCATAACATGCATTATAGTGCTTTTTGGGCTGGAACGCTAGAAATCAATGCGCTATATTTCGGCCTCTTGTGAAAATCAGTGGCGTTAAGAGGGGTGATCATGCAGGTGAGTATTCTGGTCGGCACCATGACCGGCACGGCGGAGATCGTCGCCGGCGACGTGAAGAAGGCGCTGGAGGCCGAGGGCCATGGCGTCGACGTGCTGCTGATGGATAATCTGAAGGCCGATGTGTTTGCCCGTCCGGGCACTTTCCTGATCTGCACATCCACCTACGGCCAGGGCGATGTGCCCGACAATGCCCGCGACTTCTATGCCGATCTGGAAAAGGTCCGCCCGGACCTCGCCGGCAAGCTGGTTGGCGTCATCGGCCTTGGCGACACCACCTATGGCGACACCTTCAACAATGGCGGCGCCCAGTTCGAACAGATCCTGCGCGATCTCGGCGCCACCCTGGTGGGCGAGCGCATGCAGCACAATGCGTCTGGCACCACGCTGCCGGAAGAGGATGGCGTCGCCTGGGCATTGGAATGGGTGAAGGTGGTGGAGCCGCTGCAACAGGCCGCTGCCTAACACCATAAAAACAAGAAAACGGTTTCTGGGAGGAAACCATGCCGCGCTTTCTAGACCTGCCGCGGCGGTATAACGCCGCCACTCATTTCATCGACCGGCATGTCGCCGAGGGGCGCGGCGCAAAGGTCGCGTTCATCGACGACCGCGGCAGCCATACCTATGCCGATCTGGCCGCGCGGGTGAACCGCGCAGGCAATCTGCTCAAGGCCCAGGGCGTGCAGCGCGAACAGCGCGTACTGATGGCGATGCTGGACAGCATCGACTTCCCGGCGCTTTTTTTCGGCGCCCTGAAGATTGGTGCCGTGCCGGTGCCGGTGAACACGCTGCTGCCGACTGCGGATTACGATTTCCTGCTGCGCGACAGCCGCGCCGTGGTGCTGGCGGTCTCCGATGCGCTGCTGGAGAAATTCCGCCCCATCGTCAACGACCAGCCCCACCTGAAGCAGGTGCTGGTATCGGGCCGCGTGGCGCCCACCATCAAGCCGCTGGAAAGCCTGCTGGCCGAGCAGTCGGATCAGCTTGAAGCGGTTGATACCACGCCGGACGATATCGGCTTCTGGCTCTATTCCTCCGGCTCCACCGGCAAGCCCAAGGGCGCGATGCATCTGCATGGCGACTTGGTGCATACCGCCGTGCTCTATGCCGACGAAGTGCTGGGCATCCGCGAGTCTGATGTGGTGTTCTCGGCGGCGAAGCTGTTTTTCGCCTATGGCATGGGCAATGCCATGACCTTCCCGCTGCATGTCGGCGCCACCGCCGTGCTGATGGCCGAACGCCCGACGCCGCAAAGCGTGATGGCGCGCCTGAAGCAGCACCAGCCTACCATTTTCTACGGCGTGCCGACGCTCTATGCCGCGATCCTGGCCGACCAGTCGATCACGCGCGAAAGCGGCTCAGCCAAACTGCGGCAATGCGTTTCGGCGGGTGAGGCGCTGCCTGAGGATATTGCCAAACGCTGGGACCAGCGTTTCGGTGTCTCGATCCTCGATGGCATCGGCTCCACCGAGATGCTGCATATCTTCGTCTCCAACCGGCCCGACGACATCCGCCATGGCACCACCGGCAAGGCAGTGCCGGGCTATGACCTGCGCATCGTCGATGAGCAGGGCCGCGATGTGGCGGATGGCGAGATCGGCGAATTGCTGGTCGCCGGCCCGTCCTGCTGCGTCGCCTACTGGAATAACCGCGCCAAGAGCCTCGCCACCTTCCATGGCCCCTGGACCCGCACCGGCGACAAATACACCCGCGACAAGGATGGCTATTACGCCTATGCTGGCCGCTCCGACGACATGCTGAAGGTCAGCGGCATCTGGGTTTCGCCCTTCGAGGTTGAGTCCGCGCTGATGGCCCATGGCAAGGTGCTGGAAGCCGCCGTGGTGGCGAATGAAGACACCGACAAGCTGATCAAGCCCAAGGCCTATGTGGTGACGCGCGACGGCATCGGCGGCGATGCGGCATTGGCCGCCGAGTTGCAGCAATTCGTGAAAGAGCGTCTGGCGCCGCATAAATATCCGCGCTGGATCGAGTTCGTCGCCGAACTGCCCAAGACCGCCACCGGCAAGATCCAGCGTTTCAAGTTGAGGCAATGACCGAGTACGCAGAGATTCCGGGCGGCCGCATCGAGTACCGCTGGATCGGCCCGCGCCAGGGCGATTTGCCGGTGCTGGTGTTCCTGCATGAAGGCCTTGGCTGCGTTGCCATGTGGCGCGATTTCCCCGATACCGTTGCCGCCGCCACCGGCTTACCCACCTTGGTCTACAGCCGCATCGGCTATGGCGCGTCCAGTGCCTGCGCGCTGCCGCGCCCGATCACCTACATGCATGACGATGCGCTGATCCATCTGCCGCATCTTCTCACCGCGCTGGGCGTTGAACGCTATATCCTGGTCGGCCATTCCGATGGTGCCTCGATTGCACTGATCCATGCCGGCTCGAACCCGCCCTCAGGCCTGCTCGGCCTGGCTGTAATGGCGCCACACAGCTATGGCGAGGCGGTGTCCTTCGGCTCGATCCAGGCGGCGCATCAGGCTTATGAGCAGGGCGACCTGCGGGCACGGCTGGCGAAGTATCACGGCGACAATGTCGATTGCGCTTTTCGTGGCTGGTGCGATTCCTGGCTCAACCCGGATTTCGCCCGTTGGAATATTGAGGCCGAAGTAGCGCGGATCACGCTGCCGCTGCTGGCCATCCAGGGCGAGGGCGACGAATACGGCACGTTGCGTCAGATCGACACCATCAAGGCGCTGGCCAAGGGCAGGGTGGAGACGCTGGTGCTGCCCGCCTGCGGCCACTCGCCGCACAAGGACCAGCCCGATGCGGTGCGCGCGGCGCTGGTTGATTTCACGGCGGCGCTTCGTCGAGGAATGCCACGACCGGGCAATTGACGGTGATGCCGCTCGGCTCCACCGCCTTGCCATCGGGTCCGCTCAAGCCTTTGCCATAGAGGCGATAGATCGCCGCCTGGTCGGTCTGGCGCGAATTCCGCCGAGCCGCCACGGCTTCATCGCTCCACAGCAGCAATGTCACGCTCCACAGCGGCGAATAACCGCCGGCGGTCTTGCCGGTGGGAAAAGCAGTCAGCACATTGTCCGGCGACCCAAGGCCGGCGGCGGTCTCCGGCAGGGCTTCGGCAGCGATGCGGCCTTTCAGCAAGAGTGTCTGCATGCCTTGCTCGCGGCCATTGAGGAAAGCCAGCAGGCCGATATCGCCATCGCCACGCCCGAGCTGCGGCACATAGGTGGCGCGCTCCAGAGCCGCAACCGCCGGGTCGGAGGCTTCGCTGCTGAAATACAGCACGCGCCGGCCTTCGGCGAAGCCGAGGCTGAGCTGCAGCGTGACGCGGCGTTGTGCGGTGTCGATGGCCAGCACGCGGTCCAGCGTCGTGCCGTGGCCTTCGATGATGAAAGGGCCGTCTCCGACCGCAACGATCGGCGCATTCAGCACCGGACCATCGGGGCTGAGACGGATGAAGGGCGAATAGCCGGCCGGTGCCGTGGCGCCTGGCAGGGCAGAGGCGGGAGGAAAGCCCTGCGGTCCCGGCTGCACGCGGCGGTTGGCTGAAAAATCCGGCGCCGCATTGAAGTCGATCACGCCGTTCCGCTCACGCACTTCCTGCACATGGCCGGCGCGGGCCAGCAGTGGCGCATGCACCACGCCGCGCAGCTTGGCATCGGCTGCATCGGATGAGTCGGTGATGACATGCCAGACCGTGCGTCCCTCTGCCGTGCCACGATAAAGCGGCAGCACGGCGCTCATGCTGGTGATGTCCACGGAGATGGTGGAGGCAAGCACGATCTTGTCGCGCGGCAGCAGGCGCGGAGCGGCAGATGACGCAGCTTGCCTGTCCGTCGAGACACAGCCCGCGAGCAGCAAAACGATGAAGCAAAGGGACAGGCTGCGGCGCAGGATGGACATTGCGGACATCGTGGTGATTGCCCGTGAAACTGTCAAAGCACGGTTATTTGCGGAAAACAAACGTTTTCGTGATATAACAAAAATGCGACTTAGTCGCACTTGCGGGGTGGCAGAGGGCAGGGTATTTATACGTAGATTATTCTTATTCGCAAAAGGAACTAGGGAGTGTCCTCAATGATCAAGCATCCGACGCGTCGCGCCGCTGCTGCTTTCGGGCTTTCCGCCGCCGCTCTTGCCGCCATGCTGGTGCTGCCGGGCCAGGCGCTGGCGCAGGGCGAGGTCAATCTCTACTCGTCGCGTCACTACGATACCGACGAGGCGCTCTACACCGAATTCACCAAGCTGACCGGTATCAAGGTGAACCGCCTGGAAGCGCGCGAGGATGAACTGATCCAGCGCCTCAAGGCCGAGGGCGACAAGAGCCCGGCTGATGTGGTGATCACCGTCGATGCCGGCCGCCTCTACCGCGCCCAGGAGATGGGCCTGTTGCAGTCGATCAAGTCGGCCGAACTTGAGAAGCTGATCCCGGATCATCTGCGCGAGCCGTCGGGCCAGTGGTTCGGCTTCTCCAAGCGCGCCCGCGTTATCGTGGTGAACAAGGCCCGTGTTGCGCCGGGTTCGATCAGCCGCTACGAGGATCTCGCCGATCCGAAGTGGAAGGGGAAGGTGGTGATCCGCTCCTCCACCAACGTCTATAACCAGTCGCTGGTTGGCGCCATGATCGCTTCCCAGGGCGAGGAAAAGACCGAAGCCTGGGCGCGCGGTGTGGTCGCCAACATGGCGCGTCCGCCGAAGGGCGGCGATACCGACCAGCTCAAGGCGGTGGCCGCCGGTGAAGGCGATATCGCTGTGTCGAACACCTACTATCTTGCCCGCCTGATGGCTTCGACCAAGCCTGAGGATGTGGAAGTGGTGTCGAAGCTGGCGGTGATCTTCCCGAACCAGCAGGATCGCGGCACCCATGTGAATATCAGCGGCGCCGGCGTGGCGCGCTATTCGCCGAACAAGGCCAACGCGATCAAGTTCCTGGAATACCTGGCCTCCAAGCAGGCGCAGAGCTACTTCGCCATGGGCAATTATGAATTCCCGGTGGTTGGTGGCGTGAAGCTGCACCCGGTGATCCAGCGTTGGGCCGAGTTCAAGGAAGACAACGTGAATGCTGCCGTGTTCGGCAAGAACAACGAAGCGGCGCTGAAGCTGATGGATCGCGCCGGCTGGAAGTAAACCTCCAGCAATAGATGAGACAAACAGGGCGGGGGCTCAGGCTCCCGCCCTTTTTCTTTGCCTGAAATTCTCCACCTTAAATTTTCTGGCGAAAGCCGTCTGGCTGCTTCTCGCCGCCCGCAAGCCGTTGCTGGCCGATAGGGCGCATGGATTTTTTTACCCTTGCGTTACAGGCGCAGGGCTGCTTATCCTATTCCAAGATTCGTACCACTGTATCAATATTTGGAACAATACGCAAGCGGATAAGGCTGACCCCAGTGGATAAAACCGTCGTCAAAGCCCTGACCCTGCTCGAGGAGTTATCCATCTCCGAACAGCCTCGCGGCGTTACCGAGCTGGCAGTGTCGCTGAACCTGACCAAGGCCAATGTGCATCGCCTGCTGCGCACGCTGATGGATCAGGGCTATGTGGTGCAGGAAGGCGAACGCGGCGGCTATGTGCTGTCGATGAAGCTGTGGGAACTCGGTTCGCGCAGCCTGCGGCGCCTGAGCCTCACGGAAGTCGCCCGCCCTGTGGTGCGCCAGCTCTGCATCGATGCCAACGAGTCGGTGCAGCTTGCGGTGCCGGAAGGGTTGATGATGGTGTATGTCGACAAGGCTGACAGCCCGCACCCGCTGCGCGCCATCACCCAGATCGGCAGCCGCGTGCCGATGCATTGCGTCTCCTGCGGCAAGGCCATGCTGGCCTTTTCCGAGCCGCTGTCGGCGCAGTTGCAGTATCCGCTGCAGCGCCACAGCTCGGCCACCATCATCACCAAGGCGGCGATGGCCCGCGAACTCGCCGATATCCGCGACAAGGGCTTTGCCGTCAATCGCGGCGAATGGCGCGAGGGCATCTGGGGTATCGCTGCGCCGATCCGGGATGCCAGCGGTGCCGTGATGGCCTCGATTGATGTGTGGGGGCCGCGCGAGCGTTTCGATGGCGCGGCCACGGCCGTGCTCGGCGCGCATGTGAAGCGCGCCGCGGAAGAGATTTCCAACAAGTTGGGTTACAGCGCCGGCGAAGGCCGGCGCGATATGGCAGGAGCTGCGTGAATCATGGGTAAGTCAGTCGATATTCTGCTGGTCGGGGGCAAGGTTTTCACCGATGGCGGCCTGGTCGAGGCCTCGCTCGGCATTTCGGAAGGCAAGGTCGCCTTCGTTTCGGCGCGTGACTGGACGCCGCCGGCCGAGCGCGTGATCGACATTACCGGCCAGATCGCGCTGCCGGGCTTCATCGACACCCATGTGCATTTCCGCGACCCGGGCCTGACCTACAAGGAAGACTTCCTCACCGGTACCCAGGCGGCGGCCCATGGTGGCGTCACTTGCGTTGTCGACATGCCGAACAACAAGCCGGCCTTGCTCACCGCCGAGCGTTTCCGCAACAAGCGCGACTCCGTGGCGCAGAAGGCGCTGGTGGATTTCGCGCTCTATGCCGGTGCCACCAATCCGGACGAGATACCGGGCATGGTGAAAGAGGGCGCCATCGGTGTGAAGATTTTCATGGTCTCGGATCCAAAGTCGAAATACCCGCATGACCCGGAATTGTTCACCGGCGACCATGGCGAGCTTTACGACGTGCTGAAGCTGGCGCGCGACCTCGGCATCTATTGCGCCGTACATCCGCAGAACCAGCAGCTTTTCACCCATGAATCGAAGAAGCGCTGGGCGGCGGGCACCACCGGGCCACGCGACTTCCTGGAAGCCTATTTCGGCGAGAATTTCGTCGGCGATCACACCGCCATCGGCACGCTGATCGAGATGAGCCGTGCCTCCCAGGCGCGCACCCATATCCTGCATGTGCGCACCGAGCGCAGCATCAAGATGATCCGCGAGGCGGCTGCCGAGGGCGTGCCGGTGTCGCTGGAAATCAATCCGAAATACATGCTGCTGGGTGAGGAGGACATGGCACGCCTCGGCCCCGCCAGCACGCCCTACGGCCTGCCGCTGACCCAGCGTACCACGCTGCTGCGCTGTGTGCGCGAAGGCCTAGTGGATGTTCTGGCCACCGACCACGCGCCGCATACCCGCGCCGAACTGGAGCCAGGCTGGAAGGATGCCTGGAGCATTCCGTTCGGCAATCCGCAGCTCGACCATGTCACATCCGTGCTGCTCAGCATGGTGAACCAGAATGTGCTGACGCTTGAAGCCCTGGTGCAGGTGCTGGCGACGGGGCCGGCGAAGCTGATTGGCCTTTATCCGCGCAAGGGCACGCTGCGGGTCGGTGCCGATGCCGATATTGCCGTTGTCGACATGGCGCGTCCGGGCCGCCTCACCGACGAGGAATGCTACACCAAGGTCAAATGGTCGCCTTATACCGGCCGCGACGTTTCCGCCCGCGTTGCCATGACCATCGCCGGCGGCCGCGTCGTGATGGAGAACGGTAAGGTCACCGGAGAGCCCGGCAAGGGCCGCTTCATTGCCAGTTCCACCCAAGTTTAATGAATAGCAGACAGGAGAGGTCCATGATCATCAACCGCCGTTCTTTCCTTGCCGCCAGCGCGCTTGGCGCGTTCTCCAGCGTCGTGCCGTCGCTTACTCCGAAAGCCTGGGCGCAGGCCAAGCAGGTGCGTGTCGCCAATGGCACCACGCTGGATATCCTGTCGCTGCCCGATGTGCGCACCTTCGAGGTCTTCCTGCCCAAGGAAGGCGCCTACCAGACCAGCGTCACCTATGTGCCTGGCGCGGTGCGCGCCATCCAGGCGGTTCTGGTTGGCGAGGCCGAGGTCGGCATTTCCACGCTCGGTTCCGGCCTGGCCGCTGTGCTGCAGAACCAGGATATCCGCGTCTTCTGTCTGGCCTCCGGCGCGCGGCCCTATCTGGTGCCGGTGGCGGCCAAGGGTATCACCAGCCTGAAGCAGCTCGAGGGCCAGGAAGTCGGCGTCATCTCGCTGGTCGATTCCACCTATTACCTGCTGGTGATGATGATGCGCTCCCAGGGCGCCGATCCCACCAAGGTGCAGTGGCGTGTTGTTGGCGGCGGCGCCGGCCGTGCCAATGCCATGATCTCGGGCGCCGTGAAGGCGGCGATGTTCCAGGTCGGCCAGGCGCTCGACCTGATGGAGAAGGGATCGTTCGATCTGGTGCCGGCGCCATTCGACGGCCTGAAGAACACCATCTTCAAGGCCTTCTGGGCCAAGCGCGATTTCCTGGAGAAGAATCCGGAAACCGCCGATGCCATCGTGCGTGCGCATCTGCTTTCCACCCGCGAGGCGCTGAACAAGCAGCAATTCATGTCCTATGCACCGCCGCCGCTGGCGCCGATGACACCGGATGTGATCTCGCGTTCCTACGACATCCTGCTCAAAACCGGTCCGTGGGATCCGAATGACGCGCTGCTGAACAAGACCGCCGGCGACGAAACCGTGGCCGACATGGTGCGCTACGGCGTCATTTCCGGCCCCGTCGATTTTGACAAATGGGCCGTCACCGGCCATGTCGCCCGTGCGGTTGCGAAGCTGGGGACGGTCTGATGGCCGCTGCTGGCGTACCGCGCCTGCGTCTCAAGGGCGTCGGCAAGAGTTTTCCCCTGCGCCGCGGCCAGCAACAGGACGCGGGGCAGGCGACGATCCTTGACGGCGTCAACCTTGACGTGCGGGAGAATGAGTTCATCAGCATCATCGGTGCCAGTGGCTCGGGCAAGACCACGCTGCTGCGCATCGTTGCCGGTCTGGCGCAGGCCAATGCCGGCACGGTCGAGATCGATGGCCGGGCGGTGACACGCCCGGGCCGCGACCGCAGCGTGGTGTTCCAGCAGATCAATCTGTTTCCCTGGCGCAACGTGCTGCAGAATGTCGAGCTCGGGCTGGAGTTGCAGGGCGAATCCCGCGCTGCCCGGCGTGAGCGTGCCGAACAGTTCGTGCGCCTGGTGGGCTTGGGCGATCACGGCCATGCCTTTCCGCACGAGCTTTCCGGCGGCATGCAGCAGCGCGTCGGCATCGCCCGTGCGTTGGCCACCGATCCGGCGATCCTGCTGATGGACGAGCCGTTCGGCAGCCTGGATGCGCAGACGGCGGAATTTCTCTGGGATGAACTGCTGCGCATTGTCGAAAAGACGCGCAAGACGGTGCTGTTCGTGACGCACCATATCGACGAGGCGATCTACCTCTCCGACCGTATCGTGGTGCTGGGCGGGCGTCCTGCCGGCATCCGTGAGATCATCGAGGTGCCGTTCCCGAAACCGCGCTGGAATTACGATGTGCGCGCCGAGCCGGAATTCGCCCGCCTGCGCAAGCGGCTGCGCGACCATCTCTTCGGCCAGCGCGGCAGCGCCGGCGAAACCGCAAGCGAGGCGTAAGATGCTGAGCAACAAATGGGCTTTGCGTGGCCTGTCGCTGCTGGTGGTGCTGGCCGCCTGGCAGATCGTCGGCAGCAATATCAACCCGATCTTCCTGTCCACGCCGGTGAAGATCGCCAAGGCTTTCGCCACCACTATCTCGTCGGGCGAATTGCCCATGGCGGTGCTGGTCAGTCTCGGTGTCACCACTGCCGGCTTCGTCTCGGCCATCGTCATCGGCATTCCGGTCGGGCTGCTGATGGGCCGCTTCCGCACCCTGGAATACCTGCTCGATCCTTATGTCAGCGCGCTTTACGTGGTGCCGCGTATCGCCCTGATCCCGCTGATCATCGTCTGGGCCGGCCTCGGCGTGCAGGCGCAGATCGTGGTGGTGTTCGGCACCACCGTGTTCCCGATCCTGCTCAGCACCTATGCCGGGGTGAAGAATATCGAGGCCCGGCTGCTGGAAACGGCCTATTCCTTCGGCGCCAACGAACGGCAGCTTTTCTTTTCCGTGATCATTCCGGGCAGCGTGCCGTTCATCATGTCCGGCCTCCGGCTGGGCATTGGCCAGGCGATCATCGGCATGATCGTGGCGCAGATGTTCCTCGGCATCGCCGGCATGGGCTTCATGCTGACCAATTACGGCAACCAGTTCGCCACCGATTATGTCTTCGTCGTGGTGCTGTCGCTGGCGGCACTCGGCATCACCCTCACCGAAATCGTCAAGCTGCTGGAACGCCGCTTCAACCACTGGAGGCCGGATAACAATGTCGCCCTCTGACACTGCTACCATCCCGAACAATGATAATGATGCCGCCGAGCGCCGCCGCCGGGCGGTGGCGATACTGGCCAAGGCACGCGCCGAATCCATGCAGCTTGGCGTCGATCCGGCCGATCTCGGCAACATGTTCCTCGATGAGGCGATGCTGGCCTGGCTGATCGCCGAATGGCCGGAGCGGGATATGCGCAAGCGCCTCATGGAAGCCATGATGGACGATGTGAAGAAATGGTATTCCCGCGCCCGCGTCGCCACCGGGCAATGCGATTGCGTGCAGGAAGTGCATCTCGCCGGCATGATTGAGGCCGAGGCATTGGAGCAGGGCGAGCCGCCCGTGCGCCTGGTGCCGCGCGGCGCCGCCTGACGGTTTAGGCCTTCAGCGCGGTCACCACATAGCAGGGCACCGGCACGCCCATTTCGACGCGCGCGGCATCTTCCTGCATCTGCAATTCGGTGAAGCCGTGTTGCGCCAGCACGTTCTGCAGATAGCTGCCGGCATGGGCATAGCGGCCGGTGGGATTGAGGCGATAGCCCCCCGCCGGCGCCTCGCCGTCGATGCGCTCGACGGTGAAAGCCAGCAGGGCGCCTTGCGTCATGCGCGGCGCCAGATCGGCCAGCAGCGGCGCCAGGTCGCCGAAATAGCAGAACACGTCGGCGGCGACAGTGAGGTCGTAGCGGTCCGGCGTGCCGCGCAGGAAGGCGCCAAGTTCGGCTTCATGCAGCGCGTCATAGCCGCGCCCCTCGGCCTTCGCCAGCATGCCACCGCTCAAGTCCACGCCGATCAGTTTGTCGGCGCGCGGCTTCAGCAGCGGCGCGCATAGCCCGGTGCCGCAGCCGGCATCCAGGATGCTTAGGCCGCGGCGGTCGCCGATGCGGGCGGCAATGGCGGCTTCCAGCAATTGCGGCGCGCGATATTCCAGGCCGCCCAGCACCTTCTCGAAATCGGCGGAGAAGCGGTCGAAGGTTTCGCGCACATAGGCGTCGTCGGCGCGGCTCGGGGCGCCTTCGCCCATCGCGGCGGCGGCCATATGCTGTGCCACGCTGTTGTCGGGATACGCTGCCGCCCATTCGCGGGCATGGCGGCGCGCGGTCTCCACATTGCCGCTGCGCATCAGGCCGTAGATCATTTCGCCCATATGGTAATGCAGCATCATGTCGTCCGGCTGCTGCTTCAGCGCGGCGGCGGCATTCAGCGCGCCTTCCTCGTAGCGGCCAAGCTGGAACAGCGACAGCGAGCGGTTCTTCAGCGCCACGAAATGGTTCGGCACCGCGCGCAAAGCGGCATCGAAGCAGGCGGCGGCTTCCTCATGCGCCTTGCGCTGCGCCAGCAGGCCGCCGAGATTGCATTGCGCGTCGGCATAGTCGGGGCGCAGGCGCACGGCTTCGCGGTAATACTGCTCGGCGCTGGCGGCATCTTCGCGGTCGCGGTAGGCATTGCCCAGGCTGAACAGCGCCATCACGTGGTCCGGCTGCAGCTTCACGGCATTCTTCAGCGCCGCGATGCCGGTATCATGGTCGCCCATGCGGCGCAGGCAAACGCCGATATTGAAATGCAGCGGCGCGTAGCCGGGCGCCACGGAAAGGCCTTCCTTGTAGGCGCTATAGGCCTGGCTCAGCCGGCCCATGGCCTGAAACACGTTGCCCAATGCCATATGCGGCTCGATCAGCGAACGGTTGGCCTGCACGGCGCGGCTGTAAAACTGTGCGGCTTCCTTGAGGTCGCCGCGCCGCTGCGCGATCTGGCCGAGGCCGAACAGCGCCTCCGCCGAGCGCGGCTGTTTCTGCAGGATGCGCGTGAAAGCGGCGTTGGCCAGTTCCACTTCGCCCTTGTTGAGCAGGTCGAATGCCACCGGCACGGTAACGTCGCCGCCGATGCCGGATTGCTGCAGCAGCATGTCGCTGGGTTTGGTCATGGGGTGTCCTGTTCTTGGCCTGGGCGGGAACCTGCCAGGGCGGCATTGAGCCACAGCACGGGCAGCAGCCCGGCGGCAACGATGATCAGCGCGCCGGTCGAGGCTTCGCTCAGCCGTTCGTCGCTGGAAAGCTGGTAGACGCGCACTGCCAGGGTGTCGAAATCAAACGGCCGCACGATCAGCGTCGCCGGCAGTTCCTTCAGCACATCCACGAAGGCGAGCAGCGCGGCGGTAAACAGGCTGCCGCGCAGCAGCGGTGCATGCACCCGGCGCACCACGCCGAACGGGCTTTCGCCCAGCACGCGCGCTGCTTGATCCAGGCTCGGCCGGATGCGGTGCAGGCCGCCATCCATGGTGCTGTGAGTGACAGCCATGAAGCGCACCACATAGGCATAGAGCAAGGCGAGAAGGGTGCCAGACAGCAGCAGCCCGGGCGCATGGCCGAACAGCCGCTGCATCCAGGTATTCAAGGTGTGATCCAGGCTGGCCAGTGGCAGCAGGATGCCGATGGCAATCACCGAGCCGGGCACGGCATAACCCATGGTGGCGAATTGCCCCAGCCAGGAAAGCAGCCGGCCCGGCGCCAAGCGCTGGGCATAAGCGAGCAACAGGCCGAGGCTGACCAGCAGCAGCGCCGCCAGGCCAGACAGCATGAAGCTGTTGAGGGCGAAGCCGAGCAGGCGGGCGGAGCCGAGCGAGTCCCCCTCGGTGATGGCGAGATAGAGCAGCCGGCCAGCCGGCAGCAGGAAGCCAAGCAGCACCGGCAGAGCGCAGAGCAGCAGGGTGAGGACGGCCAGCAGCGGTGTGGGCCGGTGCAGTTTCAGCGGCCGGGTGCGCGCCGAGGTGTGGTGGAAGCGTTTGGCCTGGCGGCTGATACGCTCCAGCATCACCGCGCCAAGCACGAACAGCATCAGCATGCCGGCAAGCTGTGCCGCCGCCACCGGATTGCCCATGCCGAACCATGTGCGGTAGATCGCGGTGGTGAAGGTGGGCACGCCGAAATAACTGACGGCGCCGAATTCAGCGAGCGTCTCCATCAGCACCAGGGCGATGCCGCCGGCAATCATCGGCCGGGCCAGTGGCAGCGCGATGCGCCAGAAGCGGCCCCAGGGCCGGATGCCGAGCGTGCGGCCGACTTCCAGCACGCAGACCGACTGATCCTGAAACGCCGTGCGGGCCAGCATGTAGACATAGGGATAGAAGGCCAGCGTCAGCAGCGCGGTGACGCCGCCCAAGGTCATCACATCGGGAAACCAGTAATCGCCCCGGCTCCAGCCAAAGGTTTGGCGCACGGCGGTCTGCACCGGGCCGGCGAACTGCATCAACTCGCCATAGACGAAGGCCGAGACATAGCCCGGGATCGCCAGCGGCAGGAACAGCAGCCAGCTCAACAGGCGCCGGCCGGGAAATTCGATCATCGTCACCGCCCAGGCGCAACCGACGCCGATCAGCGCCGAGCCGAGGCCGACGCCAAACAGCAGCAGCACGGTGTTGAGCAGCATCTCCGGCAGCACGGTGGCGGCCAGATGCGCGAACACGCCCTGGGTCGGCCGGCCGAGATTGGCCAGCACCGCCAGCAGCGGGGCGGCGATCAGCAGGGCCAGTACGGCGGCGAACAGCGTCCAGGCCAGCCGGCCATGGCCGCGCCGGGCTAATCCCTGGGGGGCCGCATTCGGTGAAAAGGTAACCTCGGTCACGGCATCTTCTTGGTTTGAATTGGTATTTCTTTAAAGGATTTGCGCCAGCGTCGGAAGGGCGGGGCCGGCCGGATCAACCGGGCGCCGGTCTTTGCCTTGGCCGCAGCCGACGAAGGGGATGTATGATGGGTGAAGTGGTAAGATTGATGCGTCACTACCAGCCGCCGGTGGCGGCCGTGGAGCCGGAACCCGTGACCAAGACCACGCATGCACAGCGTCTCTACCTCAAGCGAGGCCTGAGCCAGCCCGGCGGCAAGCTGCCGTTGTTCGATCTCGATGGCCAGCAGATCAGCCTGCAGACCATCAAATCCTGCATCCGCGCCGGCTGGGCCGAGCCATGGTTCGAGAATCCGATCAAGCCCGACTGGGTGGTGTGCAAGCTGACCGAGGCAGGCCGCGAGGCGCTGCGCGACGACGGGGTCGCATGAAGTCTTTCAGTACCGTTAGTACCGCCGCCCTGCTGGTTTTCTGTTTGCAGGCGGGGGGGCCGGCCTGGGCGGCGCTCGGGGTGCAGGATGCCCCGGTCAGCCAGCCGCTGGAAAAGCCGACCGGCGTGCAGCCGGCGCGGCCCGAGTTGCAGCGCCGCGCCGAGGCCGGTGAGGCGGAAGCGCAGTATCAGTTGGGGCTGGATTACCAGTTCGGCCTCGGTGGCCCGGCGGATTGGCCGGCGGCGCGGGCCTGGTTTGGCCGCGCGGCGGCCCAGGGCCATGTGAAGGGCCTCGGCGCCCATGGCTATATGCTGCTTTCCGGCAGTGGCGGGCCGCAGGACCTGGTCGGCGCCGAGAAGGCTTTGCGCCAGGCCGGCGAGGGCGGGGAAGCCTCCGCCACCGCCAATCTCGCGGAATTGCTGCTGCTGCGCGGCGAGGCGGCGGAAGCCCGCCAGATGCTGGCGCGGGCCGTTGCCGGCGGTGCGCTGAATGCCCGCTACCGCCTCGGCCGGCTGGATATCGCCGAGGGCCGGGTGCCCGAGGGCATGGCCCTGGTGGAACAGGCCGTGGAGCGCGGCCACCCGGAAGCAACGCTGTATTTTTCCGGCCTGCTATTGGCCGGCGGCAATGGCCTGAAGGCCGATGCACCGCGCGCCGCCAGGCTGCTGCGCCAGGCCGCCGAGGCCGGTTATGGTCCAGCCACGAATGATCTCGCCCGGCTTTATGACCTCGGCATCGGCGTTGCCGCCGATCCGCGCCAGGCGGCGGATTTGTATCGCCGCGCGCTCAGCCAGGGGACGGCGATTGCCGGCTACAATCTCGGCCTGCTGCTCAACAGCCCGCGCCTCGGCCCGCCCGATGCCGCATCGGCACGCTCGGCCTATCAACTGTCGGCGGAAGCCGGCTTCGTGCCCGGCATGGGCAAATTCGGCGAAATGCTGCTGCGCGGGCGCGGTGGGCCGGCGGATCCGGCCGGCGGCATCCGCTGGCTGACGCAGGCTGCCGAGGGCGGCGATGCCGATGCCCAGAACCATCTGGCCCTGGCCTATTTCAACGGCGAGGGCGTCGGCCGCGACGAAGCCCGGGGCATGGACTGGTGGGAACGCGCGGTTGCCCAGCAGCATCCGGCGGCGACCAACAATTTCGCCATGTATCTGGCGCTCGGCCAGGGTCGGGCAGCCGATCCGGCGCGGGCCGTGACGGTGCTGCGCGGCGTGGCCGAGAAGGGGGTGCCGCGCGCCGCCTTCCGTCTTGGCCTGTGGCATGAGGCCGGTTTCGCCGGGCTGAAGCCCGATACCCGCGAGGCCCTGGTCTGGTTCAAGCGCGCCGCCGAGGCCGGTTCCAGCCGGGCGATGTTCAAATATGCCGCCTATGTCGAGGCCGGCGAGGGTGGCGCGACGCCCGATCCAGCGCTGGCGATCCGGCTCTACCGCCAGGCCGCCGAGGCCGGCAATGCCGAGGCGCTGTTCCTGCTGGCGCGCTACAGCTTCAACGGCGAAGGCGTGCCGAAGGACCCGAAAGTGGCACTGGATTTCCTGCAGCGGGCAGCGCGGCGCGGCAATGCCGAGGCGCTGTTCGTGCTTGGCGATTTCTATTACCGGGGCGAGGGTGTGGCCGCCGATCCGGTGCTGGCCTGGGCGCATTGGGCGGTGGCCGAACGGCTCGGCCTGGCCGAGGCCGGGCCGAACCGGCGCATGCTGGAGCGCCAGATCGCGGCGCCGGAAGCCCAGGCACGGGCGCGGCAACTGGCCCAGGCGCTGCTGGCCGAGGCCGCCGCCGCCCAGGCTGATGAAGATTGATCCACGGTCAGGAGGCCCCCATGCTCTTGCTCATCATCGCCGCCATCGCCTGGGTGGCCTTGCACGTCATAGTAGCAGGCCCGCTGCGCGCCGGACTGATCGCCGGGATCGGGGAGGCACGCTACCGGGGCATCTTCTCCGGCCTCAGCGCGGTGTCACTGGCCTTCCTCATCTGGGCCTTTGGCCGGGCGCCCTATGTGGAATTCTGGGCGCCGTCGCCGGCGCTCGCCGTGGTGCCGCTGCTGGTGATGCCGGTTGCCCTGCTGTTCCTGGTGGCCGCGCTGCGTCCCAGCAACCCGACGCTCGCCGGCCCGGACATGCTGCTGAAAGGCACGCTGCCGGTACTGGGCTTCACCAAGGTGACGCGCCACCCCATGCTCTGGGGTTTCAGCCTCTGGGCGGTCAGCCATATGGTAGCCAATGGCGATGCCGCCGCTTGGGCTTTCTTCGGCGCCTTCCTGGTCACGGCGCTGAACGGCATGGTCTCCATCGACCGCAAGCGGGCAGCCAAATTTGGCGAGGATTGGCAGGTATTTATCGGAAAAACCTCGATCATTCCTTTTGCCGCAGTGCTGGAAGGAAGGCAGCGGTTCAGGTTCAACGATCTTGGCACGGTCAATATTGCTGTGACTGTAGTGCTTTATGCGCTTATCCTGGCCTTCCATCACATCATGACCGGGGTTCCGGCGATACCGTATTATAATTAATAATAACATATATTTATTATATAAATATGATCTTATGTAAAAGGTGAGGTATGGCGCGGCGCGCGGCAGGGCATTTCATCGGCTGGTTCCGGCCCCAGCGGGGCGCCGGCGGCCCGCCGTTGCAAATGCAATTATACGCCGCGATCCGGGCCGGTGTGCTCGATGGCCGGCTCGGCCCGGGCCAGCGGCTGCCTTCCAGCCGTGCCCTGGCCGAGGAACTGGGGCTGTCCCGCAACACGGTGCTGGGCGCCTATGACCGCCTGGTGGCGGAAGGCTACCTGGCGGTGCGGCCGGCTTCCGGGGTCTATGTCGCCGACGATGTGCCGGCCGATCTCGGCCAGGCTGCCCGGGCGGCGTCCGGCCCGGCGGGTTTCTCGGATCGCGGTCACCGCCTGATCGCTGCCGCCCCTGACCGTACCGCCCCGGCCACGGCCCGGCCCTTCGCCGTCGGGCTGCCGGCGCTGGCAGATTTCCCGCTGGAGACCTGGCGCCGGCTTACCAATCGTCGGTTGCGGCGGCCAGAGACCGGGCTGATGGCCGGCGGCGATCCGCAGGGGCTGCCGAGCCTGCGCCAGGCCCTGGCCGGTTATCTGACCGAGGCGCGCGGCCTGACCTGCACGGCCGACCAGCTCCTGGTGGTTTCCGGCGCGCAGCAGGCGCTTGATCTGGTTGGCCGGGTGCTGCTCGATCCCGGCGACCTGGCGGTGGTGGAAGACCCCGGCTATGCCGGCGCCCGCGAGGCCCTGGCCGCCGTGGGGGCGCGGCTCGAAGCCGTGCCGGTGGATGCCCAGGGGCTGGACCCGGAGCAGGTGGCGGGGCTGAAGGCGGCGCCGAAGCTGATCGCCGTCACCCCCTCGCACCAGTTCCCGCTCGGTGGCACCATGCCGCTGGCCCGCCGCCTGGGGCTGCTGGCCGTGGCGCGCGAGCGCGGCAGCATGATCGTGGAAGACGATTATGACTGTGAATACCGCTATGGCGGCCCGCCGCTGCCGGCCTTGCAGGGCCTGGACGATACCGCCGGCCCCGATGGCGGCCGGGTGATCTATGTCGGCACCTTTTCCAAGGTGCTGTTTCCCGGCCTGCGCATCGGCTACCTGGTGCTGCCGCCGCGCCTGGTGGCCGGCTTCGTACGCGCCAAGACCACCGCCGATGGCCATGGCGCCCTGCTGCCCCAGGCGGTGCTGGCGGATTTCATCGCCGAGGGCCACCTGGCCCAGCATGTGCGGCGCATGCGCAAGCTCTACCGCGAGCGCCAGCAGGCTCTGCTTGGCGCCCTGCAGCGCCATTGCCCCAGCCTGCGGGTCGGTCCGGCCGAGGCCGGGCTGCATCTGGTGGCGGAATTCACCGACCAGCGCGATGACAAGGCCATCGCCCTGGCCGCTGCCGCCCAGGGGCTGACGGTGGCGCCGCTGTCGCGCTACGCCATCCGCCGGCAGTTAAGCGGCCTGCTGCTCGGCTATGCCGCTTTCCCGCCGGCCGAACTCGAGCGCGCGGCTCAGCTGCTGGGCAAATTGCTCAAGTAACCCGGCAGCGGCGTACCGTGCGCGAGCAGCGGGTCCGGCACCGGCGCCTGGAAGCCGGTGGCGAAGGGTACCAGGCCGGCCCAGCAGGGGATGCCCATATCCGGCTCGTCATCCTTTGGCGGGCCGACGCGCATCTTGGCCGAGGCTTCGTCGAGCGGCATGGAGAGCACCATGGTGGCCTTCATCTCCTGGGCATCGGGGCCGCGGATCTCGGACCAACGGCCCTTGGCGATGCGTTCGACGAAATACTCCAACGCCTTCATCTTGGCGCCATCACCCTCGACTTTGGTAAAGCGGCCCAAAGCCACCACCGAGCGGTAGTTCATCGAATGGTGGAAGGAGGAGCGCGCCAGCACCAGGGCATCCAGGTGGGTGACGGTGACGCAGGCCGGAATGCCTTCCGCCAGCATCATGGTCATGCGGCTCTTGCTGGAACCATGGATGTAGAGATGGTCGCCCTCGCGCCAGTAGGCGGTTGGAATCACCATCGGCTGGCCGTCCTGCACGAAGCCGATATGGCAGACATAGCCGGCATCCAGGATGGCATGCACGGTCTCGGCGTCGTAGCGGCCGCGCTCATGCAGGCGGCGCACCCGCACGCGGTCGGAGGCGGGCTTGGCGCCATTATCGGCTGAGGTCTGGGGAGGCAGGGCGTTCATGGGGAAACTCCAGGGCAGAACTTTCTGGTCCCCTGGTTAGGCCGATTCAGGCACCAGATAAAGAACCGGAATCTGGATAAATGATGATACCAGAAAGGCGGCACGGGTTGGCCCGGATGCCGGCCCCGTGCTACCCCTGATTTGGATTTAGCCGCTACGGAGAGTCGCCTTGTTGCTGGAAAACCTGCTGATGCTCGGCAAGGGCGGGTTGGCGGGATTCGTCATCGCCGCGCCGGTTGGGCCGGTGGGCGTGCTCTGCGTGCAGCGAACCCTGGCACTCGGCGCCGGCAGTGGCCTGATGGCCGGCCTGGGGGCTGCTTTCGCCGATGCGCTCTATGGCTGCATCGCCGCCTTCGGTCTCAGCCTGATCGCCGAGTGGCTGCAAAGCCATGAAATACTGTTCCGCCTGATCGGCGGCGCCTTCCTGCTGTTCATGGGGGCGAAGATGCTGCGGGCTCGCCACGATCCGGCAGCACCGCTGCCCAGCGTGCCGCGCGATGATCTGGTGCATGGCCTGCTCTCCACCTTCCTGCTCACCGCCACCAACCCGATCACCATTGTCGCGTTCCTCGGCATCTTCGCGTTCCTTGGCATCGGTGCCGTGGGCGTAGATCAGGCACAGGCCGGCTGGCTGGTGCTGGGTGTGTTTATCGGTTCCTCGGTATGGTGGCTGTCGCTCGCCGCGCTGGCCGGGCGGTTCCGCCGCCAGCTTGCCGAGGGTGGGCTTGCCACCGTGAACCGCCTCTCCGGGTTGCTGTTGCTTGGCTTTGCGCTGTATGGCTTGGGGAGCGTTCTGTGGATGTGGAGTCAGGGAATCCGATGACCAGTCAGCATGACGGCCTGCCGCCGATCGAGATCACGCCGAAGGACCTGTCCGCCTACCGTAAGGGCAATCGTGGCGTCGATTACGTGCATACCTTCGACTCTGGCCGTCCCGGGCCTCACGTGATCGTGAACGCGCTGACCCATGGCAACGAATTCTGCGGCATGGTGGCGGTGACGCATCTGCTGGAGCAGAACATCCGGCCGCGCCGGGGCAAGCTGACGCTGTCATTCTCCAACATGGAGGCCTATGGCCGCTTCGATCCGGCCAAGCCGTTTGAATCGCGCTTCGTCGACCGCGATTTCAACCGCATCTGGGACAGCGCACTGCTGGACAGCGTGGAGGACAATACCGAACTGCGCCGCGCCCGCGAGCTGCGACCGATTTTCGCCGAGGGCGATGCACTGCTGGATATCCATTCCACATCCTATGCCGTGCCGCCGATGCTGATCCACGAACCGCAGCCGAAGTATGCGGCAATCTCCAAGCATCTGCACTCGCCGCTGCATCATGTGCTGCTGCCGGGTGTGATGCATCCCGGCCGGCCGTTGATCCAGTATGGCGATTACGGCGCGGCCGAGAAGCCGCCGCTGGGTCTGGTGGTGGAATGCGGCCAGCATTTCGCTGCCGCCTCGGGCCAGCTTGCCATCGATATCACCATCCGCTTCCTCGACTTCTTCGGCATGGTGACGCCGGAACTCGCCGCCCGCCATCCGGCGGAAATCGGCAATCCGCGGCGCTACGAGGTAACCCGGGTGCTGGTGGCGCAGACGGCGGAATTCCGCTTCGTGAAGCCCTGGGTCGGCTTCGAGGAGCTGGAGGAGGGCGAGCTGATCGCCATGGATGGCGATACCGAGGTGCGGGCGCCATTTCCCCGCTGCACGGTGATCATGCCGACACGGCGCATCCAGCAGGGGCGCGACGTCGTGTCGCTGGCCCGGCCTTTGCCATAACTTTCCGATAATTTTCGCCTATAGACGGCTTGATCGGCTTAACATTATGATCCGAGGAATGTCTGCTGGAGACCGGTAATCAGGGCCGGCATGGCGGGACATCGGATAACGGCTCGCGGGGGTGAGCCACCACACTTGCTCACCCCTGGCGATTCGTGGCGCAACGTGAAAAGGACAAGGGGACAATGAAGCCAGGCGCATTCTTCAAAGGAACGCTGATGGCCGCCGTCGCGGCGCTGTCGCTGCTCGCAGCAGACATGGCCACGGCGAAGACCTTCAAATGGGCGAATGACGGCGACGTCAGCTCGATGGATCCGTATGCCCGCAACGAGACCTTCCTGTTGAGCTTCAATCTCAACATGTATGAAGGCCTGCAGCGGCGTGACAAGAACCTGAAGCTGGAGCCGGCGCTCGCCACCAAGACCGAGATGGTCAACCCGACCCTGTGGCGCTACACCCTGCGCGAGGGCGTCAAGTTCCAGGGCGGCGAGAGCTTCACCGCCGATGACGTGGTGTTCTCCTATGGCCGCGCCGCTGGCCGCGGCTCGAACGTCACCGGCAACTTCGTGTCGGTGAAGGAAGTCCGCAAGGTCAGCGATTTCGTGGTCGAGATCGAGACCAAGTATCCGGACCCGCTGCTGGCCGACAAGCTCTCCCAGATCGGCATCATGTCGAAGGCGTGGGCCGAGAAGAACAACGCCCAGTTCACTGCGGACATGACGAAGAACGAAGAGAACTTCGCCACCCGCAACGCCAACGGCACCGGTCCCTTCATGCTGAAGATCCGCGAGCCGGACGTGCGCACCGTGCTGGTGCCGAATCCGACCTGGTGGGACAAGCCCGAGCATAACCTCACCGAGGTGGTGTTCCAGCGCGTCGCCAATGACGCCACCCGCGTCGCCGCCCTGCTGTCGGGTGAGATCGACATGATCTACACCGTGCCGCCGCAGGATACCGACCGCATCGGCAAGACCGCCGGCCGCCGCGTCCTCGAGGGCCCGGAAACCCGCGTGGTGTTCTTCGGCTTCAACCAGCAGCTCGACGAGCTGCCGGATTCCAACGTCAAGGGCAAGAACCCGTTCAAGGACAAGAAGGTCCGCGAAGCGTTCTACCGCGCCATCGACGTGGAAGCCATCAAGCGCACCGTGATGCGCGGCCAGTCGAAGCCGACGGCGCTGATGATCGGCACCGGCCTGAACGGCTACGATGCCTCGCTCGACGTGCGTCCGAAGTTCGATCCGGAAGCGTCCAAGAAGCTGCTCGCCGAAGCCGGCTACCCGCAGGGCTTCGAGGTCGGTCTCGACTGCCCGAACGACCGCTACGTCAAGGACGAAGCGATCTGCCAGGCTGCCGTGGCGATGCTGGCCCGCGTTGGCGTCAAGGTGAACCTGAACGCGCAGACGCGCTCGAAGTACTTCGCCAAGATCCTGCGCACCTCGTCGGACATGGAGAAGTCGCCGAATACCAGCTTCTACATGCTGGGCTGGTCGCCGGGCGCCACCTATGACGTGCACAACGTCTTCGAGGCCCTGATCCAGACCCCGAACCAGAAGACCGGCAAGGGCCTGTTCAACGCCGGTGGCTATTCCAACAAGAAGGTCGATGACCTCGCCGATGCCATGGAGCGCGAAAGCGACAAGGCCAAGCGCGATGCCATGATCAAGGAGGCCACCAAGCTGTATCTCGAGGACTTCGCTTACATCCCGCTGCATCAGCAGGTCGTGGTGTGGGCGGCCAAGGACAGCGTGGACCTGGTGCAGCTCTCGGATAATTACTTCCCGCTGCGCTTCGTCAAGGTCAAGTAAGTACCCAAGGAGGCGGCCCGGGTCGAACCGGGCCGCCATCCGCTTCAAGCAGCCCCAATGATCGCTTTCATTATCCGCCGCCTGATTCAGTCCGCCCTCGTTATGCTGGCGGTCGGCTTCATCGCCTTCATGATGTCGAACTATGTCGGCGACCCCGTGGCCAATATCGGCGGCACCGATCTGCCCGCCGCGGCCCGCGAGGAATTGCGCAAGACGCTCGGCCTCGACGACCCCATGCCGGTACGCTTCGCCCGCTTTGTCGGCAATGCCGTGCAGGGCAAGTTCGGCCTGAGCTACCGCACCACCGAGCCGGTCGCCAAGATGATTGTCGACCGCCTGCCGGCAACCCTGGAACTGAGCCTGGTCGCCGCGCTGATGGCGCTGGCGCTGGGCATCCCGATGGGCGTGTTCACCGGCCTCTATCCCAATCACTGGGCCAGCAGGTTTATGCTGACCATATCGCTGGTCGGCATTTCCTTGCCCACCTTCCTGATTGGCATCCTGCTGATCCTGGTTTTCGCCGTGATGCTTGGCTGGCTGCCCAGTTTCGGGCGCGGCGAGGTTGTCCGCATCGGCGGCTGGAGCACCGGCCTGCTCACTGTCTCCGGCCTCAAGGCCATCATCCTGCCAGCCTTCACGCTCGGCCTGTTCCAGATGACGCTGATCATGCGCCTGGTGCGCTCGGAAATGCTGGAAGTGCTGCGCACCGATTATATCAAGTTCGCCCGCGCCCGTGGTCTCACCAACCGCGCGGTGCATTTCGGCCATGCGCTGAAGAACACCCTGGTGCCGGTGATCACCATCACCGGCCTGCAGCTTGGCGCCATCATCGCTTTCGCCATCATCACCGAGACGGTGTTCTCCTGGCCGGGCATGGGTCTGCTGTTCCTGCAATCGGTGCAATTCGCCGATATCCCGGTGATGGCCTGCTACCTGGTGCTGATCGGCTTCCTGTTCGTGATGATCAACATGATCGTGGATATGCTGTATTTTGTCGTTGATCCGCGGTTGCGCACCGGGGGGCATAAGTGATGCGCGCTCTCAGCACCGCCGCCGACCTGTTCCACCGCGCCCGCGACAGCGACATCTATTTCAGCTTCAAGCGCTCGAAGCTGGTGGTGGTGGCCTTCTGGGTCACGGTGGCGATTTTCATTGGCGCATTGTTCGCGCCCTGGATCGCGCCGCATAACCCGCTCGACCTGGCCAAGCTGAACCTTTCCGATGCCTTCATGCCGCCGGCCTGGAATGCATCGGGCATGGCGCAATTCCCCATCGGCACGGATGATCAGGGCCGCGACCTGCTTTCCGCCATCATGTATGGCTCGCGCACCTCGCTGCTGGTCGGCTTCCTCGCCGTGATCTTCGCCATGGTGCTGGGTATCACGCTCGGCCTGATCGCCGGCTATGTCGGCGGCGCAGTGGATGCGGTGATCATGCGTATCGCCGATGTGCAGCTTTCCTTCCCGGCGATCCTGGTCGCCATGCTGATCGACGGCGTCACCCGCAGCCTGCTCGGCAACGACCGCCGCGACAATTCGGCATTGGTGGTGCTGATCGTCGCCATCGGCCTCAGTTATTGGGTGCAGTATGCCCGCACCGTGCGTGGCTCGGTGCTGGTGGAGAAGAACAAGGAATATGTGCAGGCGGCGCGCGTCATTGGCCTGTCGCCTGCGCTGATTGCGATCCGCCATGTGCTGCCCAATGTGCTCGGCCCGGTGCTGGTGATCGCCACCATCAACCTGGCATTGGCGATCATCACCGAAGCCACCCTCAGCTTCCTTGGTGTTGGCCTGCCGCCGACCAATCCCTCGCTCGGCACGCTGATCAGCACCGGGCAGAAATACCTGTTCTCCGGCGAATGGTGGATCACCATCTTCCCGGGGCTCACCCTCGCGATCCTGGTGCTGGCAGTGAACCTGCTCGGCGACTGGCTGCGCGATGCGCTCAACCCCAAGCTCAGGTAGCGGCGCAATGGCTCGACTCCTCGAAGTGAATAATCTCCGGGTCGAATTCCCGACACGACGCGGCACCCTGGTCGCGGTCGACGATATCTCGCTGCATATCGATGCCGGCGAAGTGCTGGGCATGGTGGGCGAGTCCGGTGCCGGCAAGTCGATGACCGGCTCGGCCATCATCGGCCTGCTGGAACCGCCCGGCCGTATCGCGTCCGGCGAAATCCTGCTCGAAGGCCGCCGCATCGACAATCTGCCCTATAACGAGATGCGCAAGATCCGTGGCCGCGAGATCGGCGCCATCTTCCAGGACCCGCTGACCAGCCTCAATCCGCTCTACCGCGTCGGCGACCAGCTCGTCGAAACCATCCTGACGCATCTGCCGATGACGCTCGCCGATGCCAAGGCCAGAGCCGTGAAGCTGCTGGAAGATGTCGGTATCCCGTCGGCTGCCGAACGCATCACGCAGTATCCGCACCAGTTTTCCGGCGGCATGCGGCAGCGCGTGGTGATCGCGCTGGCGCTGGCCGCGGAGCCGAAGCTGATCGTTGCCGACGAGCCGACCACGGCGCTGGACGTCTCGATCCAGGCGCAGATCATCGCGCTGCTGAAGAAGCTGTGCCGCGAGAAGGGTACGGCGGTGCTGCTGGTGACGCACGACATGGGCGTGATCGCCGAGACCGCCGACCGCGTGGCGGTGATGTATGCCGGCCGTGTCGCCGAGATCGGCCCGGTGCAGGATGTGATCAAGCACCCGCATCATCCCTATACCATCGGCCTGATGGGCGCGATCCCGAATATGGGCCAGGATGTCGAGCGCCTGACCCAGATCGACGGCTCGATGCCGCGCCTTAACGCCATCCCCAAGGGCTGCGCCTTCAATCCGCGTTGCCCCAAGACCATCGACCGCTGCTTCCAGGAGCGGCCCAACCTGATGCCGGCTGGCCAGAGCATGGCCGCCTGCTGGCTGGTGCAGAAGGAGGCAGCCCATGTCTAAGACGGGCATATCCAAGCAGGCCAAGCCGCTGCTGCAAGTCGCTGGCCTCAAGCGCTATTTCGATGTGTCGCCGCCGCTGCTGAACCAGATTCTCGATGGCCGACTGCTGAAGCGCCTGACCTCCGGCCAGGGTTCGCTGTGGCAGCGCCTTACCAATGCCCAGGGGCGCCGTATCGTTCGCGCCGTCGATGGCGTCGATTTCACCATCAACCAGGGCGAGACGTTCAGCCTGGTGGGTGAGTCCGGCTGCGGCAAGTCCACCGTGGCCCGCCTGATCGTCGGCCTCTATGGCCTGAATGGCGGCTCGATCAATTTCGATGGCGTCGAAGTCGGCCCCACCGCCGAACGCGCCAAGCATCCGGAAATCCAGGGCCGGATGCAGATGATCTTCCAGGATCCCTATGCCTCGCTCAATCCGCGCTGGCGGGTGGGCAAGATCATCGCCGAGCCGCTGCGCTTCCGGCGCCTGCTGAAGGACAACAAGGCGATCGAGCAGCGCGTCGGCGAATTGCTGACCCAGGTCGGTCTCTCGCCGCTGGATGCGCGCAAATTCCCGCATGAATTCTCCGGCGGCCAGCGCCAGCGTATCTCGATTGCCCGCGCGCTTGCCGGCGAGCCGGAATTCCTGGTCTGTGACGAGCCGACCTCGGCGCTCGACGTGTCGGTGCAGGCGCAGATCCTGAATCTGATGAAGGATCTGCAGCGCCGCCTGGGCCTGACCTATCTCTTCATCAGCCATAACCTCGCGGTGGTCTATCATGTCTCCGACAAGGTCGGCGTGATGTATCTCGGTCGCCTGGTGGAGTGGGCCGACAAGCGCACGCTGTTCGAACGCCCGCTGCATCCCTATACGCGCATGCTGCTGGATGCGATTCCCGATCTGGAGATGACCGGTCGCGCCCGCACGCCGGTGGCGGGTGAAGTGCCTTCTCCGCTCAACCCGCCTTCGGGTTGCAGCTTCCACCCGCGTTGCCCGCTGGCGAATGCACGCTGCAAGGCGGAGATTCCGAAGCCGCTGCCGGTCAGCGGCGGTGCTGTGGCCTGTCACGCGGTGGAAGAGAACCGCCTGCCGGTGTGGAAGTCAGCTGCTGCGTAGGCGGCAAAGATGTCAGGCGCCGCGTAAAGATTCCGGGCGCCGCTTAGGCCACATAAACATTCGTGTAACCATGATGTAGGGCGAAGGGGCGGCGACGCCCCTTGGAATTCCGCGCCCAAGGCCCTAGATTTAACCTCACTAGAGTATCGCCACGTTGAAAACTGAACCGGATCGGCAAGCCAGGGGGACGGGCGGGCCGGCAACCGAGCCGAAGGAGGCAGGCGATGAGCTATCGTGACATCACGGTCCATCTCACCTTGGACCCGCGCAACAATGCCCGCACGCAACTGGCCATAGCGCTTGCGCGTCGCTTCGCCGCGCAGCTTACCGGCCTCTACACCGTGCCGCCGCCGAATGTGCCCTATTACATGGGCGAGTATATTCCCACCGAGTTGATCCAGAAGCAGATGGACGACGCGCAGCATGCTTCGGCCGGCACGCGCGACGCCTTCATCGCCGCCTGCACCGCGGCCAACCTGCCGCATCGCTGGCGCCAGAGCGATCTCGCGCCGGTGGAGGCCCTGCGGGTGCAGGCGCGCACCAGCGATATCGTCATCGTCGGCCAGCCCGATCCGGAGCCGAGCGATCCCGGCGCCATTCCCTACGGTACCGATGTGCTGCCGCAGGAACTGGCGCTGCAGGCCGGCCGGCCGGTGCTGGCGGTGCCGCATATCGGCACCTTCTCTGATGTTGGCCGCCGCATCCTGGTCGCCTGGAATGGCAAGCGCGAGGCCGCCCGCGCGGTGCATGATGCCATGCCGCTGCTGAAGGGCGCCGAAAGCGTGGTGGTGCTCACCTTCGGGCCGGAGCGCAAGGGTCGCGCGCCGCAGGAGGAGATCGTCGATCTGCTGCGCCGCCATGGCATCCGCGCCGAGGGCGTGATCGCCAGTGCCAGCGGTGCCAAGGTCGGTCATGCCCTTCTCACTGAAGCGCAGAAGCAGCAATGCGACCTGATCGTGATGGGGGCTTTCGGCCATTCTCGCTTGCGCGAAATGGTGTTTGGCGGTGTCACCGAAACGGTGCTCGGCGCCATGACGCTGCCCATTCTGCTGAGCAACTGATCCTGGCTGCCAGCAATTGACGCCGCCGGCTCGGCAACCAGCGCGGCGTTCCCACGGCCTTGCAAACAACCAATCTCCTTGACCTGGGTCAAGGAGGTTCCCGGCAGGCCGTGCCATACTCATTTCAACGATGCGGCCCTACCTTTCCGTTTCGCACCCGCATCGGCAATGAGGTTGCCATGGGTTATCAAGATATTCTCCTGCATCTTTCCGACGATCCGCGCAGCGCGGTGAAAACCGATGTGGCGTTGCGCCTGGCGCAGAAATTCAAGGCGCATCTGATCGGGCTTTATACCGTGCCGCCGCCGGTGGTGCCGTATTACTCCGGCGAATTCGTGCCCGCCGCCTTCATACAGCAGCAGGTCGATGAGTCGCTGGCCGCTGCCGCCAAGTCCCAGGCCGCTTTCGAAGCCGCGACCGCCCGCGAGGGCGTGGCGGCGGAATGGATCGTCACGGAAGGCCCGCCAATCGAAGCCGCTGCCTCGGCTGCCCGTGCCGTCGACCTGGTGGTGCTGGGCCAGCCCGATCCGTCGCCGGCGGAAAACCCGGTGCTGGCGCCTGCCATCGGCCTGCTGCCGCATGACATTGCGCTGAGTGCCGGTCGCCCGGTGCTGGTGCTGCCCTATGCCGGCAAATTCCCCAGCATCGGCAAGCGCGTGATGATCGCCTGGAGCGGCACCAAGGAAGCCACCCGCGCCGTGCATGATGCGATGCCGTTCCTCAAGGCGGCAGAGAAGGTGACGGTGCTGAGCATCAATGCCGACAAGTCGCGCGGCACGCCGGGCGCCACTCTGGCCCGGCATCTTGCCCGCCATGGCGTCACCGTCGAACTGGCGAATACGGTGGCCGACGATATTTCGGTGGGCGAGGCGCTGCTCTCGACGGTCGCCGACCGCGAGGTGGACCTGCTGGTGATGGGCGCCTATGGCCATTCTCGCTTGCGCGAGATGGTGTTCGGCGGCGTCACCGAAACCATCCTCGATGCCATGACGGTGCCGGTCTTGCTCAGCAACTAGGTTTGTTCGGCTAGTGGGGGGCCGGCGGCGGGTTTTCGTCGCCGGCGGATCGGGCTATCCTTCCGTGTGTTCCCCGCGTGAAGGATAGCCCGATGTCTACGCGCCAGCCGCTGGTCCTGGTTCCCGGTCTTCTGCTCACCGCCGATTTCTGGCGTGAGCAGGTGGCACGCCTGAGCGATGTGGCGCATTGCGTGGTGCCCTGCGGCCAGATGCAGCTTGATGATATTGGCGACATGGCGCGCGCCGTGCTGGCCGAGGCGCCGGATAAATTTGCGCTCTGTGGCCTCTCCATGGGCGGCTATATCGTGCAGGAGATCATGCGCCAGGCGCCGGAGCGGGTGACGCGGCTGGCACTCATGGATACTTCGGCGCGGCCCGACACGCCGGAGCAGACACAGCGGCGCAAGGCTTTCCTCGATCTCACCCGGCTTGGCAAATTCCGTGGCGTGACGCCGCAATTGCTGCCCTTCCTGGTGCATCAGAAGAACCTGTCCAACCAGGCACTTTGCGACCGCCTGATCCGCATGGCCGACGAGATCGGGCCAGATGGCTTCATCAAGCAGCAGACTGCGATCATGGGCCGGCCGGACAGCCGCCCGTCGCTGCCTCATATCCGTGTGCCGACCCTGGTGCTGTGCGGCGAGAGCGACGCGCTGACGCCGCCGGAGCTGCATCACGAGATGGCGGCACTGATCCCGGGCGCGAAGCTGGAAATCGTGCGCGATGCCGGCCACCTGCCGCCGATGGAGCGGGCCGGCAAGGTCGCCACCTTGCTCAGAGCATGGCTGCGAGGGTAAGCCCGGCATCGCCGGGCGCCACCACCACGCGGTTGCGGCCCAGCCGTTTGGCTTCGTGCAAAGCCGCATCGGCGCGGTTCAGCAATTGATCCCAGGTCATATCGCCGCTGGCATCGTCCAGCGTCGCCAGCCCGACGCTGCCGCTTGAATTCAGCACGTCGCCGGTCTCGGTCTTGTGCTGCGCGGCGGCTACGGCGCGGCGCACCCGTTCGGCCAGTTGTTCGGCGCCGTCCTGCGGCGTCTCCGGCAGGATCAGGGTCAACTCGTCGCCGCCGGTGCGGCCGATATGGTCCTCGCGGCGCAGCAGGTCACGCACCGAGGCAACGATCTCGCAGAGCAGGGCATCGCCGGCACGATGGCCATGGCGGTCGTTCAGCGCCTTGAAGGAGTCGAGGTCCATGATGATGACGCTGAGCGGCTTTTGGTGCCGCAGGTAGCGCGCCACTTCCTGCTGTCCGATTTCATCCAGACCGACGCGATTCAGCACCCGGGTGAGGGCATCCTGGCGGATCAGGTCGGCCATGCGGGCGCGCAGCCGCTGGTTCACCATCAAGGCCCAGGCGAAAGCCCCTACCACCGCGCCAAGCGGCGGCAGGATGAAGTTCAGCATGTTAAGCGGGCCGGGATCGAATATCTCGCTGGAATTCGGTGAACGCCAGGTGACGTAGAAGCGCACGATGTTGAATGCCGTCAGCATCAGGAATACGCCGGCCAGCAGCAGTTGCTGCAATCGCATGCCGGGTTCTGGCCGCCGCGTCACCGATTCCGCACAGGCCAGTCCGAACGCAACGCAGGCGCCGGTATAGATCAGCACGCGCGTGCGCAGGCTGGGGTCAAGCAGGGCGAAATAGACCTGGAAGGCGAAGAACACCGCCAGGGCGATTCCGCCGATCATGTATCTGGGGCGGCGATGGAAGAACTCGTCGTTGCCCCACCAGAACAGGCAATAGGTGACAATCGCCATTGTGTTGGCGATGGCAATCGACAGCATGTCGTGAATCTGACCACGCAGGATCACCAGGCCGATGGCAAAGATCGAACCGGTCATGCCCAGGGCCCAGAGCAGGGTTGCCCGCTCATCGCGATGGCCATGCCACAGGAACCACATCAGCGCCGCCAGGATGGTCATGACGACGACGGACATGAACGACAGGGTCGTCACGTCCAGATGTATATTCATGGCCGAATTCTCCGGCTGCCTGTGTTTCTACCGGGTGAAACTAGCAAGTCGTGCCGGTTGCAGTCCACCCTTTAGGTGTCGGCGCTGCCCGCCATGGCACGGATGCCGTCGAATTCCAGCACCGCGCTTTGCGTTGCGGCAAGGCCGGCATTGAGCAGGGCATGGGCAATGGTGGTGGCCGGGATCGAGCGGTAGCGCCGCAGGCTGCCGGTCAGCAGCGGGTTGATCAGGGGATTGATCTTCTGGAACAGCCATTCCGCGGGGCGGCGCTCGGCGCGGTCGCCGATGATCAGGCCGGGCCGCAGGCGCACCAGGATGGGAAAGCCCATGGTCTCCAGGTCGCGCTCCACGGCACCCTTCACGGAGAGGTAGAAGTTTTTCGCCGCTGCATTGGCGCCGGCTGCGCTGACCAGGGCGAAGCGCTGCACGCCTGCAGCCTGCGCGGCGCGCGCGAAGGTCAGTACGGCATCTTGGTCGATGGCACGGAAGGCGGCCTGGCTGCCGGCCTTGGCTATCGTGGTGCCGAGCGCGCAGAGGGCGCCATCGAAGTGGCCGAGATCGGGCAGGGGGGTGGTGAAGTCGCTGATGCGCTGTTCCAGCTTGGGATGCTGGATCGGCAGCGGGCGGCGGCCGATGCCGACCACCTGCTCGACGCGGGCATCGTCCAGCGCGGCCCAGAGAGCAATCTTGCCAACCAACCCGCTTGCACCGGCGATCAGCAAGCGTGCCATGGCATCCCCCTGTCTAGATGTCGATCTCGCCCGCGAACTGGGCGTTTTCCTGGATGAACTGGAAACGCATTTCCGGCTTGCGGCCCATCAGGCGCTCCACCATGTCATGCGCTTCTTCCGCGATGTCGGTGCCGGCCTGCACCCGCAGCAACACCCGGTTCTTGCGATCCATGGTGGTTTCCTTCAATTGCTGCGGTGGCATTTCGCCGAGGCCCTTGAAGCGGCTGATCTCTATTTTGCCGCGGCTGTTGAAGGTGGTCTTCATCAGCTCTTCCTTATGCGCGTCGTCACGCGCATAGGCGGTTTTGCCGCCCTGGCTGATGCGGAACAGCGGCGGCTGCGCCAGATAAAGATGGCCATTGCGGATCAGGCTTGGCATCTCGCGGAAGAAGAAGGTGATCAGCAGCGAGGCGATATGCGCGCCGTCCACGTCGGCGTCAGTCATGATGATGACCTTGTCGTAGCGCAAATCTTCGTCGCGATACTTGGTGCCGGTGCCGCAGCCGAGCGCCTGGATCAGGTCGGCCAGTTCCTGGTTGGCGGCCAGCTTGCCCGAGGTGGCGGAGGCGACGTTCAGGATCTTGCCGCGCAGCGGCAGGATGGCCTGGGTCTTGCGGTCGCGCGCCTGCTTGGCCGAGCCGCCGGCGCTGTCGCCTTCGACGATGAAGATTTCGGTGCCTGCCGCGCTGTCATCCGAGCAATCGGCCAGCTTGCCGGGCAGGCGCAGCTTGCGCGTGGCGCTCTTGCGGCCAACTTCCTTTTCAGCCCGGCGACGCAGGCGTTCCTCGGCGCGCTCGATGATGCGCAGCAGCAAAGCCGTGGCCTGCTGCGGGGCGCCCGCCAGCCAATGATCGAAATGATCCTTGATCGCGGTTTCGACCAGCTTGGCGGCTTCCACCGTCACCAGCTTTTCCTTGGTCTGGCCCTGGAACTGCGGTTCCTTGATGAACAGCGACAGCATGGCGGTGGCGCCGCTGACGATGTCTTCCGCCGTGATCTGGGCGCCGCGCTTGTTGTTGGTGAGGTCGGCGTAATCCTTGAAGCCGCGCAGCAGGGCCGAGCGGAAGCCGGCCTCGTGCGTGCCGCCTTCCGGCGTCGGCACGGTGTTGACGTAGGAATTCAGCCAGCCATCGCCGATTTCCTGCGGCCAGTGGATCGCCCACTCGACCTGGCCGCGCTCGCCCGCCAACTGTGCCCGGCCGGCGAACGGCACCGGCGTGATGGTGGCCTGGCCTTCCAGGGCAGCGTTCAGATAATCCTGCAGGCCGCCGGGGAAATGCAGCGTCGCTTCAGCCGGCGTCTCGTCGTCGCCCTTGAGCAGGTCGGCGGCACATTTCCAGCGGATCTCGACGCCGGGATAGAGATAGGCCTTGGACCGCGCCATCTTGAACAGACGAGCCGGGCGGAAATGCGCGCCCTTGCCGAAAATCTGCTCGTCGGGATGGAAGGTGACGGTGGTGCCGCGACGGTTCGGCGCGGCACCGACCTTGGCCAGCTTGCCCTGCGGCGTGCCGCGCGAATAATCCTGGCGCCACAATTCCCGGTCACGCGCCACTTCCACCACCAGGCGGTCGGACAGCGCATTCACCACCGAGATGCCGACGCCATGCAGGCCGCCGGCGGTGGAGTAGACCTTGTCGGAGAACTTGCCGCCGGAATGCAGCGTGGTGAGGATCACTTCCAGCGCCGACTTGTCCTTGAACTTGGGGTGCTTGTCGATCGGGATGCCACGGCCGTTATCGGCCACCCGCAGGGAACCATCGGCCAGCAGTTCCACCTCGATGCGGTCGGCATGGCCGGCCACGGCCTCGTCCATCGAGTTGTCCAGCACCTCGGCGAACAGGTGGTGCAGGGCGCGCTCGTCGATGCCGCCGATATACATGCCGGGGCGGCGGCGCACCGGTTCCAGGCCCTCGAGGACCTCGATATCCTTGGCGGTGTAGTCCGAGCCGCCCTTGGGGCCACCCTGGAACAAGTCATTCATCGAATTCATGGGCCGCGCTATACTGCAATCAGGGACCCCTGTATAGGGGCGGACGAATCGTTGGCTACCAAATATAGTATTTTTTGCAGGCGCGAAAAGCACTTAATCCGGCAAGCAGGAGTGGTGGATGACCGAAGCGGCGGCTAAGACCAAGCGGGGCGAACCGGTGATCCGGACCGCGCCGATGCCCTCCGACATGAACGGCAACGGCGATATCTTCGGCGGCTGGGTGCTGAGCCAGATGGACATTGCCGGCGGCATCATGGCGGCGCGGCGGGCCATGGGCCGGGTCGCCACCGTGGCGGTCGATTCCATGACCTTCAAGCAGCCGATCAAGGTCGGCGACGTGGTGTCGATCTATGCCACGGTGACGCGGGTCGGCCGCACCTCGATCTCGGTGCATATGGAGACCATCGTCGCCCGCCGGCTTGATCCGGAGGAGATCAAGGTGACGGAAGGCACCTTCATCTATGTCGCCATCGACGATCAGGGCCGGCCGCGCCCGATCGCCCCGGCTGCGTCATGATCACGCCCCCGCCGCGCGGCTGGCTGGCCGACGAGGTGCAGGCGCCGGCCCTGGTTGACCTGCTGGCCTGGTACAACACCACCCGCGGCGACAAGCCGATCCTGCCGGTGGCGGCTTTGCCGGCACTCTCGAAGCTGCCGGGTGGCGCCGATCTGGCGCTGGTCGAGATCGAGCCCTATGGCGGCTACCGCTACCGCTCCATGGGCAAGGCCTACAAGGCCCTGGCGGTATTGCCGCCCGATGGCGATGGCGTGACACGCGAAAGCCGCGCCGTGATCCGCCAGCATCTCGATCTCGCCAGCCGCGAAGGCCATCCGTTCCATATCAGCATCACGCGCTGGGACGGGCCGAACATCCTGCAATACGACCGCCTGATCCTGCCGCTGGATGACGGCAACGGCACCATCACCCATCTGCTGGTCGGCGAGGCCTTCCTGCGCTACGCCCGCGGCGGGCCGGAGGAAGAGTAGGGTTGCCCATTTCTGTATATTATCATAATATACAGAAATGATTGATCTCGACCGCATTCTCGGGTTCGACTGGGATGGCGGCAATGCCCGCAAGAGCGAGGACAAGCACGGCATCAGTCAAAGCATGGCCGAGCAGGTGTTCTTCAATGAGCCGCTATTGCTGCTGTCTGATGAGCGGCATAGCGGAGGGGAACCTCGGTATCATGCCCTTGGCCGCAGTGACGATGGCCGCCTGCTGCACATCACGTTCACGTTGCGCAGTCAGGGCACAATGATCCGGGTCATATCGGCGCGCGGCATGCATAGGAAGGAGTGGCTGCGTTATGGCGAAGAAGAAGTTTAAGACCATGTCGGCTTTTGCTTCCGAAGCGGAAGAGCGGGCTTTCTGGGAAAGCCATGATTCCAGCGATTACGTCGATTGGAGCAAGGCGAAGCGTGCGCGCCTGCCCAATCTGAAGCCGACCACCACATCGATTTCCCTGCGCCTGCCGGTCGGCCTTTTGGATCAGATCAAAGTGGCAGCCAACAAGCGTGACATGCCCTATCAGTCTCTGATCAAGGCATGGTTGGCCGAGAAAGTCGGCTAGAACTAGAACCCCAAACTCTCGCCGATCTTCAGCGGCAGCACGGCATCCGCTGTGTAGCCGGCCTTGCCGCCGGCATCGCGGAAGCGCGGCGCTGCCTCGAAGGCCGGTTCCTGGGTCAGCACCACGGTGCCCCAGTGCATGCCGACCAACCGTTTCGCGCCGATATCGTGGCCCAATTGCACAGCTTCCTCTGGTGTAGTGTGGCTGGCTTTCATGATTGCCTGCGGTTCATAGGCGCCGATGCCGACCAGCGCCAGGTCGATTGGCGCGAAACGGTTGCCGATGTCCTTGAACACCGCGCCATAGGCGGTGTCGCCACTGAAATAGACCCGTTTGCCGCCGCCCTCGATGACGAAGCCGGCCCATAATGTGCGGTTGGTATCGAACAGTGTGCGGCGCGAGAAATGCACTGCCGGCACGGCGGTGATCTTGAGGCCGCTGCGCTCGATGCTGTCATACCAATCCAGCTCGACCACTTTGGCATAGCCGCGTTCGCGGAAGAAATCGCCAAGCTTGAGCGGCACCACGACGGTGACGCGATCCTTGCCGGGCAGGGCCTCGATGGTGCGCTCATCCAGGTGGTCGTAATGGTTATGGCTCACCAGCAGCAGGTCCAGCGGCGGCAATTGCTCGACGCCCAGCGCCGCCGGCACATAGCGTTGCGGCCCGAAGAAATATGGCCCGGCGCGAGTGGAGAGATAGGGGTCGGTGATCAGCGTGGCGCCGTTCAGGCGCATCAGGAAAGCGGCATGGCCGAGCCAGGTGACATGGTCCTGGCCGGCCAGCGCGGCGCGGCCAGCCTGCGTTTCGGCGGCGCTGAGCACATGGCCGGGCGGCGGCTCCGGCGGATCGAAGGAGCGCAGGAACTGGCCGAACAGGAAGGGCGCGAAATCGCTGAAGCCTGCCGTGCGCGGCGGGCTGCCCGGCGGGTTGCGGAAGCGGCCATCGGCCAGGTGGTGATAGGGCTTGCCCTCGGCCTGCAAGGCGTCGGGCGCGGGGGTGCAGGCGCCCAATACCAGAAGCAACAGCAGCAGGGCGGCGAAGGAGGGGGCTCTTGGCGTCATGGACCGAGGATAGGGCGCCGGCGGGAACCGGCAAACCCCGGAAGGGTTTGAACTTTTGGTGATTTGCAACCCATGTGAGAGAACCGTTGACGCCGCCCCAGGGCAGCACATATCTTACATACAAGATATGCAAAGGCGCCGTCAGGTCAGCAAGGCCGGCAGGCAGCCACAGGGAGGGGAGCGGGGAGCCATGTCGAGCGGCCCGCAGGTGCAGGCGGTGCCGGTATTGGCGCCGCCGGTACAGCGCAACAATCTGTCCGGCACAAGCCAGGGGCGTACCTTGGGGCGCAGCGCCACGGCGGCGGCGCGCGTGCATGAGCGGCTGCGCGAAGACATCCTCTCGCTGGCCCTGCCGCCTGGCTCGTCGCTGTCCGAAAACGATCTGGCGCGCAGCTTCGGTGTCAGCCGCACCCCGGTGCGCGAGGCCCTGCTGCGGCTCTCCGACGAGAACCTGGTGGAGATCGTGCCGAAATCCGGCACCACGGTCAGCCGCATTCCCTATGCCAAGCTCGGCGAGGCCATCGTGATCCGCCGCGCGCTGGAAGAGGTGGCGGTGCGCAAGGCTGCCGAGCGGGCGTCGAAAAGCCAGATCACCGGCCTTCACGCCATCATCGAACGCCAGCGCGAGGCCGAACTGGCCAATGACGCGGAAGCCTTCCACAATGCCGACGAGGCCCTGCATGCCGCCATCGCCGAGGCGGCCGGCTATCCCGGCATCTGGGTGCTGGTGAGGCAGGTGAAATTCCATGTCGACCGTTTCCGCCGGCTCACCCTGCCGCAGGTGGGTCGCATCGCCCGCGTGATCGAGGAGCATGAAGCGGTGGTGGCTGCCATCGCGCGCCACGACGGCGAAGCGGCTTTGCGCGCCATGGACCACCATCTCGACGGCCTGCAGGGCAGCCTGCCCGATATCCGCAGCCTCAATCCCGATTACTTCACCGAGGAGGATGAAGTCTGACCCCGCGCCCCGGAGGCACCGGGGCACTTGTGTAGCTGTTCATAAAAACCGGAGGAACCGCACGATGAAACTGTTCGCATTCGCCGCTGCCGGCCTGGCCATGGCCGTCGCCGCCACGCCCGCCCTGGCGCAGACCAAGCTGAAATGGGCGCATGTCTATGAAACGCCCGAGCCTTATCATACCGAGGCATTGTGGGCGGCGCAGGAAATCGCCAAGCGCACCAACAACAAGTACCAGGTCGACGTGTTTGCCGCCTCGCAGCTCGGCAACGAGAACCAGATCAACGAGGCGCTCACGCTGGGCACCGTGGATATCATCTACACCGGCGTAGCTTTTGCCGGTTCGATCCACAAGCCGATCGCGATCTCGAACGCGCCGTTCATCCTGCGCGATTTCGACCATTGGAAGGCCTATCGCGATTCCAAGCTGTTCACCGACATCGCGTCGGGCTACGAGCAGAAGACCAAGCATAAGGTGACGGCACTGACCTATTACGGCCAGCGGCATCTCACCGCCAACAAGGCGATCAACAAGCCCGAGGACATGAAGGGCATGAAGCTGCGCGTGCCGCCGGCGCCGCTGTACCTGATGTTCACCAAGTCGGTGGGCGCCAATGCGACGCCGATTGCCTTTGCCGAGGTCTACCTCGCTCTGCAACAGGGCACCGTGGACGGCCAGGAGAATCCGCTGCCGACCATCATGGCGAAGAAGTTCTACGAAGTGCAGAGCCACATCATGCTGTCGGGCCACATCACCGAAAGCCTGCTCAGCATTGTCGGCGGCCATGTCTGGAACAAGCTGAGCGCCGACGAGAAGACGATCTTCACCGATGTGCTGAAGACCGCCGCCTCGCGCGCCACGGATCAGATCCGTATCTCGGAACAGAACCTGGCGGCGGAATTCCGCAAACTCGGCAAGACCGTGGTGGAAGTGGACCGCAAGCCGTTCATTGCCGCTGCCGCGCCGCTGCATAACGATGCCTCGGCGGGCGCCGGCTGGAGCAAGGCGGAATACGACACGCTGCAGGCGCTGAAGTAAATCCGAACCTCCCGGCGGCGCGGTGCATGCGGCGCCGCCGGGTTTTCTTCAATCACGCTTTGATGACGATGGGGGTAAAGGCCTGATGCTTCGCTATGGCCTGCCAGTCCCAGGCAATGCCAAGGCCCGGCATATCCGGCGCCGTGACCTTGCCGTTCGTCACCTTGAGCCTGCTGCTCGCCACCGGGTCGAGTTGCGGAATCCATTCCACCCAGGCGGCATTGGGCACGGCGGCACACAGCGAGACATGCAATTCCATCAGGAAATGCGGGCAGATCGCCACATTGAAGCTCTCCGCCAGATGCGCCACCTTCAGCCATGGCGTGATGCCGCCGATGCGCGCCACGTCGGCCTGCACGATAGAGCAGGCGCGGTTTTGCAGATATTCCCGGAAATGGCTGGGGTGATAGATCGATTCGCCCACCGCCACCGGCAGGCTGGTCGACTGGCTCAAGCGCACATGGCCGTCCATGTCCTCGGCCGGCAGCGGTTCCTCGAACCAGGCCAGGTCCAGCGCCTCGTAATGCCGCGCACGGCGGATCGCTTCCGCCACCGTGAAAGCCTGATTGGCGTCCACCATGATCTCGAAGGCCGGGCCGACGGCATCGCGCACCGCGCCGAGCCGCGCCATGTCTTCCGCCACATGCGGCCTGCCGACCTTTATTTTGCTGCCGCCGAAGCCGCCGGCCTTGGCGGCGAGTGCGCCATCCACCAGCGCCTGCGGCTCGATATGCAGCCAGCCACCCTCGGTAGTGTAGACCGGCACGCTCCGCTGCGCGCCACCAGCTTCCAGCCACAATGGCCGGTTGGCGGCAAGGCAGCGCAGGTCCCAGAGAGCCGTGTCGATGGCCGCCAGCGCCAGCGCGGTGATGGCGCCCACCGCTGTCGCGTGCGTCGAGAAGAACAGGCTTTTCCAGATCGCCTCGATCTCCAGCGGATCGCGGCCCAGGAGGCGCGGCGCCAGATGATCGCGCAGCAAGGCCACAACCGAGGAACCGCCAGTGCCGATCGTGTAGCTGTAGCCGGTGCCGGTAAGTCCGTCGCTGGTGGTGATGCGCACCATCGGCGTTTCCTGAGTGATGAAAGCCTGGATCGCATCGGTGCGCTTCACCAGCGGCGCCAGATCGACCTGCAGGATTTCCACGCGCGTAATCGTTGCCATCCGCTTCCTCCATTTTCTTGCAGTCTAGAGGCTAAGTCATGACCAAGCCAGAGATGAACCCGTCACACGGCGAAGACCCGCATTTGATCGAAGTCTCCGATCCGGAAGTGAAGATTGAGCCTTATATCGAGGACATGCTGGGCTTTGTGATTTTCTGGGGCTTGGCCTTCGTGGTCTTCCTGCAATTCTTCTCGCGCTACATCCTCAATGATTCCTACGCCTGGACCGAGGAGATTTCGCGCTACCTGCTGATGTGGGTCACGTTCATCGGCGGTGCCACGGCGATGCGGCGCGGCACCCATATCGGCGTCGAGGCAATCCAGCATTTCCTGCCCGATAGACTGGCGCGGTTAAGCCGCTTCATCATCGACATCATTACGCTCGGATTTATTACCGCACTCTGCTGGTTCGGCATCACCGTTACCGAGCGGATGCAGATTCAGACCATGACTGTGATCGAATGGCCGATGAGCATCGTCTATGCCGGTGTCGCGCTGGGCTGCTTCCTGATGCTCTATCGCTGCGTCCGCGTGGTTTTCGGTAATGCCAAGCGCGGTTGGCGCGAAGATCCGAACAAGGCCAGCCTCATCATCGACTGAACTACGGATTCGCAGGAGTTACCCGCATGTTTGCGTTGCTTGTCTTCTTTTTCGCCACCCTGCTGCTCGGCGTTCCGATCTTCGTCGCGCTGGGCGGCTCGTCGCTGTTCTACACGGCGTTTCTTTCCAACATCCCGGATTTCGTGGTGCTACACCGCATGGCCGGCGGCGTCGACTCATTTCCATTGATCGCGGTGCCGTTCTTCATCCTGGCCGGCAATCTGATGAACACGGCAGGCATCACCAACCGCATCTATGATTTCGCCACTGCCGCCGTCGGCTGGCTGCGCGGCGGCCTGGGCCATGTCAACGTGGTTGGCTCGGTGATCTTCGCCGGCATGTCGGGCACGGCGGTGGCCGATGCCGGCGGGCTAGGCACCATCGAGATCAAGGCGATGCGCGACCATGGCTATCCCGATCATTTCTCGGTTGGCATCACTGCGGCATCATCCACCATCGGTCCGATCATTCCGCCTTCGCTGCCCATGGTGATCTTCGGCGTGATGGCGAATGTGTCCATCGGGCAGCTATTCGTTGCCGGCATTGTGCCGGGCCTGCTGATGGCTGGCGCCATGATGATTTATGTCACCTGGTACGCGCACCGCCACAATATCGGCCGCGACCAGGCTTTCCATATCCCGACGCTGGGCCGCACTTTTCTGCGCGCCATCCCGGCGCTGTTCACGCCGGTGCTGCTGATCGGCGGCATGAGCTCAGGTGCTTTCACGCCGACGGAGGCGGCCATCGCGGCCTGTGCCTGGGCGCTGATCCTCGGCGTGTTCCTGTATCGCTCGCTGAATGTGAAGCAGTTCTACCGCATCTCGCTGGAAACCATCGAGACCACCGCCAGCGTGCTGATCATCGTTGGCGCCGCTTCGCTGTTCGGCTGGGTGCTCACCACCACACGGATCACCGAGCAGCTTACCAGCGGCCTGCTCAGCATCACCACCAACCCGCTGATGCTGCTGCTGATCATCAACATCATCCTGCTGATCGTTGGCTGCTTCATGGAGACCATCGCGGCGATCTCTATTCTGGTGCCGATCTTCATGCCAGCCATCACCAAGCTTGGCATCGACCCGGTTCAGTTCGGCGTCATCATGGTGCTGAACCTGATGATCGGCCTGCTGACACCGCCGGTCGGCATGGTGCTGTTCGTGCTGTCGCGCGTGGCGAAGATGAGCTTCGATAAGACCGTGATGGCGGTGCTGCCGTTCCTGATCCCGCTGATTATCGTGCTGGTGGCGATCTCGGCCTTCCCGATCCTGACGCTTTACCTGCCGACGCTGTGGTATCGCTAATCGTCAGGTGCGCCAGAAATAGCGGCTGAACGGGATGATCAGAATGAGAATCTCGAGCCGCCCGGCGAGCATGCCGAAGCTCATCAGCCACTTGGCGGCCTCTGGCACTTCCTTGAAGGTGCAGCAGGGGCCGTTGTTGGGGCCGAGGCCAGGGCCGACATTGCCGAGCGCGGTGGCGGCGGCGCCGAGGCTTTCGCTCAACGGCAGGCCTGTTGCGGCAATGGCGATGGTCAGAAATGCCAGGGTCAGCAGGTAGGTGAAGAAATAGGTAACGACGCCGGCGCGCACGGCATCCGACACGGTTTCGCCGTTGAAAGTGACGCGGAAAGTGCCATGCGGGAAAATCTGGCGGTGGATTTGTGTCCGCAGGATCTGGATCATCACGAAGATGCGGAACACCTTGATGCCGCCTACCGTGGAGCCGGTACAGCCGCCGATCAGCATCAGCATCAATGCAATCGCTTCAACAAAGCCGCCCCAGGTGGAGTAGTCGTGGCTGGTAAAGCCGGTGGTGGTGATGGTGGCGACAGTGACGAAGAAACCCTCGCGCAGCGCCTGCATCAGCTCTACATCGAAATGCACCATTCGCCACAGAGCAATAAGCAAGGCGGCGGCACAGATGATGCCAAGGAATAGCTGCACCTGCTGGTCGCGGTAGAGGGCTCCAGGCCGTCCATACAATGCCAGGATATAAAGACCGAACGGCATGGCACCGAGCGTCATGAACACAACGCTGACCCATTCGATGGCCGCGCTGTTGTAGAAGCCGATACTGGAGTCGTGCGAGGAATAGCCGCCGGTGGCCAGCGCTGTCATGGCGTGGCCGATGGCATTGAAGGCATTCATGCCGGCGAGCCAGTAGCTCACGGCGCCGAGAATTGTCAGGGCCACGTAGATCAGGCCGATCTGCGTCACCACCTCAACCATGCGCGGCACGAATTTCGATGAGCTTGGCGAGAGATCGAGGCTGAAAAGCTGCAGGCCGCCGATGCGCAGGAAAGGCAGCAGCAGCACGGCGATGGTGACCACGCCGAAGCCGCCGATCCACATCAGCAGGAAGCGCCAGAACAGGATGCCGCGTGGCGCATTGTCCAGGCCGACAATCACGGTGGAACCGGTATTGGTCAGGCCGGACACAGCTTCAAACACCGCATCCGCCAGCGGCAGCCGCAGTACCGAGAGCATGAAAGGGACGGCACAGATCAGGCAGGCCACCACCCAGGTGACCGGCAGCATCAGCAGGGTTTCGTTCTGGCTGATACGCTGCTGCTTGTTATGGGTGGCAATGGCGATGCCGGCGCCGACGAAGATGGTGCCAAGCGCGCAGGCCAGGAAGGTGTAGGCATCGCGGTGGCGGTCGACGATATCCACCGCCATCGGCACCAGCATGAAGGCGCCGAGGCAGCACATCACCACGCTGACGAAATAGAGGATTGGCGCCAGGCTGATGCCTTCGGCGCGAGCGTCGGACGCGTTGGATGTGGTGGTGGGCCGGCGCGCGGTCATTGGCGCGGACTTTGGCCGCGCCATGCCTGAAAATCAAGCAACTTCGGTGGACTAGCCCGCGCCAGCTCTTAGCCAGCAGACGGCGAGACGACCGTGCAGGTCAGGTTCTTGCGCTTCAGGTTGCTGCAGGCGCTGCGGGCATCGGCTTCGGTGAGGCCGGTGAGGCGGGCGCGGTAGAGCATGCCGCTATCGGCGCGCAGCGTCTCGATGGTCGGCTCACCCGTGGGCACCTTGGCCTGCGCCTTGGCGACAGTGGCCTGGGCCGCATCCTGCTTCTTGAAGGCGCCAAGCTGCACTGCCCAGGCACCATTGCCATTCTGCTTCTTGCCCTTCTGGGCCGGCGCCTTGGCAACGGCGGCTTCGGCCTTGGCATTGGTTTTCGGCTTGGCGGCGCGGGCAATGCTGCCGGTTTCGGCGGCCTGCGCTGAGCTGATCAGGCTGAAGGCCGGCGCCGGCTCGACGGAGGCCATCACCGGGTCGTTGCCCGGCTTGCCGATGCGCTCGAAGCCGGCATCGAGAAGCTGGATCATGCGGTTGTCGCGGGCGACGATGCTCGGGCCGCCGAACACCACGGCCAGCACGCGGCGGCCATCGCGCTTCGCGGAAGCAACGAGGTTGAAGCCCGAGGCGGCGATGAAGCCGGTCTTGATGCCGTCGGCACCTTCATAGCGCGCCAGCACATGATTGTGGTTGCGGATGGTGGCTTCCTTCCACTGGAATTCGGCAGTGGAGAAGTAGTGATAGTATTTCGCGTGGTTCTTGATCAGCGCCATGCCCAGCGTTGCCATGTCGCGCGCCGTGGTCTGCTGCTGCTTGTTCGGCAGGCCGGAGGAATTCTTGAAGGTGGTGCGGCTCATGCCGAGCTGATGCGCGCGGCGGGTCGCCATCTGGGCGAACTGCGCCTCGGTGCCGCCGATGGCTTCGGCCAGCACGGCGGTGGCATTATTGGCGGACTTGGTGATGGCGGCGAGCACGGCATCGCGCACGGTGATGGTCTGGCCGGCGCGCAGTTCGATGCCATAGGGCTGGGCAGCGGCGTGGGCCGAAACCTTCAGCGGCTGGTTCATCTGCAACTGGCCGCTGTTGAGCGCATCGAAGGTCATGTACAGGGTCATCATCTTGGTCAGCGATGCCGGGTAGCGAAGGGCATCGGCATCCTGGGCGTGCAGTACACGGCCAGAATCGGCATCGACCACGATGGCGGCATATTTGCCCTGGGCGAGGGCGGGGCTTTGGCTGAGCAGGATGGAGAAACAAATCGTTACAACTAGGGCCGTAATACCCCGCACCAGAGCGCCAACCTGCATCATTGATCCCCCGTCACTATCCTGCTTGACTCATACACTAGGCGAGATGGACGGCCATCAATTCGCCCGATTCGCTTGGCATGAGTGTATGAATCGCGATTCGGCTTGTCCAGTGGAAAAGTCTGCCAAACGCTTGATTCAGCTATGATTCAGCATAACGTTAACCATCAGGCGGCAGCACAACTTATGGAGTCTAAAATGCGTCGGGTTAAGGAATGGTTTGGTCTGGCGGCGGTTTTGGCGCTCAGCGCCTGTGCCTCGGTCGGCCCTACGGACGACCCGATCCGCCGTCATTATTCCTGGGACCGCTATGTCGGCGGCGACGATCTGGCGGTGAGCTGCCAGCCCGGCCAGCCGGCGCGCTACCGTCTGGTCTATAATGGCCGCCACGACGAACAGCGCCGCTCCTATGATTTCTCGGCCCAGCCCGATGGCGGTGCCATGCTGGAGGCGAGGGTGATCGGCTCCGGCTCGCTGCTGCGCCTCACGGTGGAGGACCCGCTCAAGCCGTGGCGCGGTGAGCAAGCCCTCTATCGCCTGACCGCAGCCGAATTCTCCACTGTTACCAAGGCCTTGACCGATGCCGGCTTCGAGGCTACGGCGAAGCGCAACATGGAATTGCGCGGTGATGACTTCTTCTGGACCGCCAGTGCCTGCCGCGATGGCAAGTTCCACTTCAACGCCTGGGCCGCCGAGGGCTACCCGGCGGAGACCGCTGGCTTCAAGGATCTGCGTTTCCTGGAGGTGCTGGCGCCGTTCGACCGTACCGGGGTGGCGGTGAATCCGCCGCGCAAGGTGCCGTTGCCGCCGTATTCGATGCTATTCAACGAAACCAGCGAGAAGCCCAAGGTTGTGCCGCCGCGCTATATCGTCGGGGACAACGGCTTGGTGTATACCCAACGGGCGTTTAATTAGGCGCCCAGGTCCTTAATTAGGCAATAAACTATTGATCGCGCAAGGGAACGCTGCGCTGCCGCATTTTTATATTGCGGCGCACAAAAAATCCCTTGACGCAACCCAAGGCGTGCCCATATAAACATCAATGTTGCACCGCAGCATTTTTTCTGCCGCGCCGGTACGCCGGGGCGGCTTTATGAGCACCCACCCCAGGATCAACAGTCGCTAGAAGGATTATTCCCATGGCCAAGACCAAGACCGTCGCGCCGAAGATCGAAGCGCCGAAGTTCGAGGGCGCCGCCCCCTACGAGACCCTGATCGCCACCTCCAAGGAGCAGATGGAGAAGGCGCTGAAGGCCACCACCGAAGCCACCGAGCGCGCCTTTGCCCAGGCCAAGGAGCGTCTGGAAACCGTGGTGAAGGGTTACGACGACGCCGCCAAGTTCTCCAAGACCAACATCGACGCCTTCGTCGCCGCCGGCAACGTCGCCTCGAAGGGCGCAGAGACCATCAACGCCGAAGTGCTGGCTTTCGCGAAGACTCAGTACGAAGACAACCTGGCCGCTACTAAGGCCCTGTTTGGCGCCAAGACCCTGCAGGAACTCATCGAACTGCAGAACGATTTCGCCAAGACCGCCTTCGAGGCCTATGCCGCCCATGCCACCAAGCTGAGCGAAGTGTCGGCCAAGGTTGCGCAGGACACCTTCGCCCCGATCAACGCCCAGGTTCAGGCGGCGGTCGAGAAGTTCGTGAAGCCGCTGGCCGCCTGATTGGCGCCACGCCGCACACGGTTTTGTGACAGCGTTTGAGTACAGGGCCCGGCGGCAACGCCGGGCTCTTTTTTGTCCACAGGTGAGGTCAAGACGCGAAACGCCATCTTTTTTTACCCGCCGGGTGCTGGTATTTTTTTACCATGTTCCCATATCCTTAACCGATGCGGCGGCGCAGACGGCGCTTTCCCTAGTCGGGCGGAGCACAGGAATGAGCCACGGCATCAGCAGTGAGCTGGACAGAGTAGAGCCGATGAGTGGGCGGGCATGAGCGAACGGGATGGACGCGACGGACGCGGGCGTACCGAAATCGGCGTGGTCACCAAGACCAAGCCGAAGACGCAAAAGCCGCCAATGTACAAGGTGCTGTTGCTGAACGACGACTACACCCCGATGGAGTTCGTCGTGCATGTGCTGGAGCGTTTCTTCAACAAACCCCGCGAGGAAGCCACACAGATCATGCTGCATGTCCACCAGAAGGGCGTCGGCATCTGTGGCGTGTTCACCTACGAGGTGGCGGAAACGAAAGTGACCCAGGTGGTCGATTTCGCCCGCCAGCACCAGCATCCACTGCAATGCACGATGGAACGTGATTGAGTTAGTGGAACGTGATTGAGTTAGTGGAACGTGACTGAGTTAGTGGAACGCGATTGATGGAGGCGTAGACCGAATGGCAAGCTTCTCGCGCACGCTTGAACAATCCCTGCACCGGGCCCTGTCGCTGGCCGGCGCCAAGAAGCATGAATTCGCTACGCTTGAGCATCTGCTCTTCGCCCTGACCGAAGACTCCGACGCCATCGCGGTGATGCGGGCGTGCAATGTCGATATCGAAAAGCTGCGCGAGCGGCTTGGCACCTTTATCGATGAAGAACTGCGCGGCCTGGTAGTCACCGGCCTGCCGCAGGATGCCAAGCCGACCTTGAGCTTCCAGCGCGCCGTGCAGCGCGCGCTGTTCCATGTGCAATCCTCCGGCCGCGAGGAAGTCACCGGCGCCAATGTGCTGGTGGCGATCTTCTCCGAGCGCGAGAGCCATGCCGTGCATTTCCTGCAGGAACAGGACATGACGCGCCTCGATGCCGTCAGCTATATCAGCCATGGCGTTGCCAAGGCACCGGGCACGCGCAACGAGCGCCGACCGGTGCGTGGCGCCGATGCGCCTTCGGGCGAGGAGGGCGCGCGCGAGCAGCGTGGCGACCGCGAGCGCGAGAAGCCGGGCGCCAAGGATAAGGACAAGGAGGCGCTCAGCGCCTATTGCGTCAATCTCAACGACAAGGCCAAGGCCGGCAAGATCGACCCGCTGATCGGCCGCGAGCCGGAGATCGAGCGCACCATCCAGATCCTGTGCCGCCGTACCAAGAATAACCCGCTTTATGTCGGCGATCCCGGCGTCGGCAAGACTGCGATTGCCGAAGGGCTCGCGCGCCGCATTATCCATGGCGAAGTGCCGGGCATCCTGAAGGAAGCCGTGATCTACGCGCTGGACATGGGAAGCCTGCTCGCCGGCACGCGCTATCGCGGCGACTTCGAGGAACGCCTGAAGCAGGTGATGCAGGAGCTGGAAGCGCAGCCGAACGCCATCCTGTTCATCGACGAGATGCACACCGTGATCGGCGCCGGCGCCACGTCTGGCGGCGCCATGGATGCGTCCAACCTGCTGAAGCCGGCGCTGGCTTCCGGCGCGCTGCGCTGCATCGGCTCGACGACCTATAAGGAGTTCCGGTCCTATATCGAGAAGGACCGCGCGCTGCTGCGCCGTTTCCAGAAGATCGATGTGAACGAGCCGACACTGGCCGATGCGGTGAAGATCCTGCGCGGCATCAAGACCTATTACGAAGAGCATCACCATGTCCGCTATACCGACGACGCCATCAAGGCGGCCGTCGAGCTTTCGGCCAAGTACATCAATGACCGCAAGCTGCCGGACAAGGCCATCGACGTGATCGACGAGGTCGGCGCCGCCGAGTTGCTCAAGCCGGAATCGCGCCGTCGCAAGGTGATCGGCGTCAAGGAAGTGGAAGCCATCGTTGCCAAGATCGCGCGCATTCCCCCGAAGTCGGTCAGCCGCGAGGACAAGGAAAGCCTGCGCAACCTCAATGCCGAGCTGAAGCGCGTGGTCTACGGCCAGGATGCCGCCATCGATGCGCTGTCCAGCGCCATCAAGCTGGCCCGTGCCGGCTTGCGCGAACCGGAAAAGCCGATCGGCTCCTATCTCTTTTCCGGCCCCACTGGCGTCGGCAAGACCGAAGTGGCACGCCAGCTTGCCCATATCATGGGTGTCGAGCTGATCCGCTTCGACATGTCGGAATACATGGAGCGCCACAGCGTCAGCCGCCTGATCGGTGCGCCGCCGGGCTATGTCGGTTTCGACCAGGGGGGCCTGCTCACCGATGCAGTGGACCAGCATCCGCATTGCGTGCTGTTGCTCGACGAGATCGAGAAGGCGCATGGCGACCTGTTCAACATCCTGTTGCAGGTGATGGACCACGGCAAGCTCACCGACAACAACGGCAAGAGCGTCGATTTCCGCAACGTGGTGCTGATCATGACCACCAATGCCGGCGCTTCCGAGATGTCGAAGCAGGCCATCGGCTTCGGCCGCGGCCTCAAGGAAGGCGAGGACGAGGAAGCGATCAAGAAGCTGTTCACGCCGGAATTCCGCAACCGCCTGGATGCCACCATCGGCTTTGCGCCGCTGGCGCAGGAAACCATCTCGCGCGTGGTCGACAAGTTCGTCGCCCAGCTTGAAGGCCAGCTTGCCGACCGCAATGTCACCATCGCGCTGACCGACGAGGCCCGCGCCTGGCTGGCCGAGCATGGCTACGATCCGCTCTATGGTGCCCGGCCGCTTGGCCGCGTGATCCAGGAGAACATCAAGAAGCCGCTGGCGGACGAATTGCTGTTCGGCCAGTTGGTCAAGGGTGGTCATATCCTGGTGACGGTGAAGGACGGCAAGCTCGGCTTCGAGATCACCGCCGAGAAGTCTCCTGCGCCGAAGGGCAAGGGTGACGCTACGGAAAGCAAAGAGCCGGAATACGCCAATTAAGTGGGCTTATTCCGGCGGTTGAACGCTTTCTTGGCATAGATTCTGCACGCTTTTTGGACCGTATGCGACGCCGGCAGGGCCGGCGTCGTTCCCGTCAGTAGCTTTGAGTCAGGTCCATGGCTGATCAGAATCATCACTTGCAAGTCCATCAGGTTATCGATGGCATCGAGCGCGACGTTCAGGAATTCGGCGCGCAGAATGAAGACATTGCCTTCCAGACCACGTTGCTGGCGCTGAATGCCTCCATCGAGGCGGCGCGCGCCGGCGAAGTCGGCCGCAGCTTCGCGGTGGTGGCGCAGGAAGTGAAGGCGTTGGCCAACCAGACCGCCGACAATTCCAAACGCTTCCGCGATGTGGTGTTGAAGCGGATCAGTGCTTCCAAGCAGGCCGCCGAGCAGATCGTCACCCAGATCGTGAAGGATCTGGAGGGACCGCGCCTTGCCGACATGGCGCAGACCATCGTGCAACTGATCGTGCGCAACCTGTATGAGCGGACCTGTGATTGCCGCTGGTGGGCCACCGATGCCGCGATGTGGCAGGCTCTGGCCGAGCCTTCCGAGGAACTGCATGCCCTGGCCAGCGAACGGCTTGGCGTGATCAACCGTTTCTATACGGTGTATCTCAACCTGGTGCTGGCCGATGCCTCGGGCCGGGTGGTGGCCACCGCCAACCCGAAGCGGTTTCCCCGCGTCGCGCGGGCCGATGTGTCGCGCACGTCCTGGTTCCAGAAGGCGATGCAGTCGCGCAGCGGCGATGATTACTGTGTTGACGAGATCAGCCAGAGTGTCAGCCATGAGCGCAAGGCGGTGGCGATCTATGCCGCGGCGGTGCGTACCGGCGGCCAGATCCATGGTGCGCCGCTGGGCGTGCTGGGCGTGATCTTCGATTGGGAGAAGCAGGGCAGCAGCGTCGTCTGCGATGAACCGAGCCTGAGCGCCGAGGAATGGCAACGCAGCCGTGTGCTGCTGCTCGACGCCAAGCGCCGGGTGATTGCCGCTTCCGATGGCCAGGGCCTGTATCAGCCCTTCGACCTGCAGGCCGAGGGGCGGGAACGCGGCTATTATTATGCCGCCGATGGCAGCCTGGTCGCCTTCGCCCATACGCTTGGGTATGAGACCTATGACGGTCTGGGCTGGTACGGCGTGATCGTGCAGCAGCCGCGTCATTGACCCGGGCTGACCTAGGGTAAACGCTACAGGCAAGAATATTGCCTGAATCCCCAAATGAATTTCCTGCGCGCCAGCCCGCCGCCGCGTGGACTTATATGTTTATTTTACATAAATTCTGCATCAATCGCCGGCCAATCGAAAACCAGCCAGGGCCGGCATTGCATGGAGGCAAGACACCAATGGCAACCTTCCGTCTCAAGGCGGCTCTGCTTGCCGGCGCGCTCGCGCTGGCGGCGATTTCTACTGCGGCTTACGCCCCCCAGGTTCATGCACAGGGCAAGACCCTGCGCTGGGCCAGCCAGGGCGACTACCTCACCTTCGATCCGCATAGCCAGAACGAAGGCCTCACCCGCACCGGCTCGTTCCAGGTCTATGAAGGCCTGCTCGGCTACTCGGCCGATCTGAAGTTCGTGCCGGCGCTGGCCACTTCGTGGAAGGCGCTCGACGCCACCACCTGGGAATTCAAGCTGCGCCAGGGCGTGAAGTTCCATGGCGGCGAGAGCTTCACCGCCGATGACGTGGTGTTCTCGGTCAAGCGCGCCCAGCATGCCAACTCGGATTTCAAGACCTACATCGCCTCCGTCAAGGATGTGAAGAAGGTCGATGATTTTACCGTGCATGTGATCACCGATGGCGCCAACCCGATCCTGCCGAACCAGATCGCCAATATCTTCATCCTGTCGAAGAGCTGGGCGGAAAAGCACAATGTGCTGAACCCGCAGAGCTACAAGGACAAGGAAGAGACCTATGCCGTGCGTAACGCCAACGGCACCGGCCCGTTCTCGCTGAAGCTGCGCGAGCAGGATGTCCGCACCGTCACCGCCAAGAACCCGAACTGGTGGGGCCTCAAGGACGCGCCGCATAACATCGACGAGATCGTCTATACCCCGGTGACCACCGCCGCCACCCGCGTTGCCGCCTTGCTCTCGGGCCAGCTCGATTTCGTGCTCGACGTGCCGGTGCAGGACGTGGAGCGCGTCCGCCGCACGGCTGGCATCCAGGTGAAGAAGACCAACGAAATCCGGTCGATCTTCCTCGGCCTCGATGTCGGCAGCCCGGAACTGAAGTATTCCGATGTCAAGGGCAAGAACCCGCTGGCCGACAAGCGCGTGCGCCAGGCCATGTATCATGCCATCGACATGGAAGCGATCCGCACCAAGGTGATGCGCGGCGATGCCGTGGTCGCCGGCATGATCACGTCGCCGGGCGTGCATGGCTATGATGCCGCTATCGACAAGCGCCTGCCGTATGACGTGGCGAAGGCCAAGAAGCTGCTGGCCGATGCCGGCTACCCGAATGGCTTCGGCGTGACGCTGGATTGCTCGAACGATCGCTACGTCAATGACGAGGCAATCTGCCAGGCGGTCGTCGGCATGCTGGCCCAGGCCGGCATCAAGGTCGATCTCGCGGCGCGTTCCAAGACGCTGCATTTCCCCAAGCTGCAGAAGAAGGATACCAGCTTCTTCCTGCTCGGCTGGGGCGTGCCGACCTTCGACTCGCATTACGTGTTCTCGTATCTGGTGCAGACCCCGGACGGCAAGAACGGCTCCTGGAACTTCACCAACTACTCGAACCCGAAGCTGGACGGCATGATCAACGGCATGCTCTCGGAGCTTGACGCCACCAAGCGCGACAAGCTGATCCGCGACGCCTGGGACATCGTCAACGACGAAGTGATCTACCTGCCGCTGCATCATCAGGTGCTGAACTGGGCCATGGCCGAAAAGCTCGACATGCCCATCATCGCCGACAACGTGCCGCGCTTCCACTTCGCCAAGCTGAAGTGATCGGTCAGCGGGCCGCCCTTCGCAGGGCGGCCCGTTTCCTTTAGAGTCCGCCCCTATGCTCGGTTATCTCATCGGTCGTCTGGGCCAGGCGCTCGCCGTCATGCTGGCGGTGGCTCTGGTCGCTTTCGTGCTGTTCAATTACATCGGCGATCCGATCAACAACATGGTGGGGCAGGATGCCACCACCACGGACCGTGCTGCCCTGCGCGAACAGCTTGGGCTGGACGATCCTGCCCTGGTGCAGTTTGGCCGTTTCCTGGTCAATGCGGCACAGGGCGAGTTCGGCCTCAGCTACCGCCTCAAGCGCCCGGTCAGCATCCTGATCCGCGAGCGCCTGCCGGCGACGCTGGAACTGGTCGCGCTGTCCGCCATCATGGCGCTGATCCTTGGCCTGCCGCTCGGCGTCTACACCGCGCTCAGGCGCGATAGCTGGCTCACCCGCACCGTGCTCACGGCATCGCTGGTCGGGGTGTCGCTGCCCACTTTCGTGATCGGCATCGGCCTGATCTATCTGTTCTCGGTGCAGTTCGACCTGCTGCCCAGCTTCGGGCGCGGGCAGGTGGTGCAGCTTGGCTGGTGGAGCACCGGCTTCCTCACCAAATCCGGCTGGGCCGCCATCATCATGCCGTCGATCACGCTCTGCCTCTACCAGCTTACCCTGGTACTGCGCCTGGTGCGCTCCGAAATGCTGGAAGTGCTGCGCACCGATTACATCAAATTCGCCCGCGCCCGAGGCCTCACCGACAGCGTGGTGCATTTCCGCCATGCGCTGAAGAACACGCTGATGCCGGTGGTCACGATTGTCGGCCTGCAGGTCGGCGGCCTGATCGCCTTTTCCATCGTCACCGAAACCGTGTTCCAGTGGCCCGGCATGGGCCTGCTGTTCATCCAAGCCGTCACTTTCGCCGATATTCCGGTGATGTCGGCCTATCTGGTGATGGTCGGGCTGCTGTTCGTGGTGCTCAATCTCACGGTCGATCTGGTCTATTTCCTGATTGACCCGCGCCTCAGCGCGCAGCAGGGGCAGGCGGGCAAGAACACATGATCAAGACGCTCGCCCGCTGGTACGATAGCGACCTGGCCTACAGCTTCCGCCGCTCGCCGGTGGTGGTGGTGGCCGCCATCGTCGCCGCCGTGATGATCCTGTCTGCCGTGTTCGCGCCGCTGGTGGCGCCATTCAATCCCTTCGATCCATCGTCATTGAAACTGATGGATGCGCAGACGCCGCCGGCCTGGGTGGAAGGCGGCATGGGCAAGTATCTGCTCGGCACCGATGACCAGGGCCGCGACTTGCTCTCCACCATTCTTTACGGCAGCCGGGTATCGCTGTTCGTCGGCTTCGCGGCGATTGGTTTCGCGGCAGTGTTCGGCACGTTGATCGGCGTGCTCTGCGGCTATCGCGGCGGCTGGCTCGATACCCTGGTGATGCGCGCCGCCGATGTGCAGCTTACCATTCCCAGCATCCTGATCGCGCTGACCATCGACGGTATCGGCCGCGCCGCACTGCCGCGTGAACTGCATGGCGAGATCGCGCTGTTCGTGCTGGTTTTTGCCATTGGTGTGGCGGAATGGCCGCATTTCGCCCGGGTCGCGCGCTCGGCTGCGCTGGTCGAGCGCAACAAGGATTATGTCGCGGCGGCCAAGGTGATCGGGCGCGCGCCGTGGTCCATCGTCTGGCGCCATGTGCTGCCGAATACGCTCGGCCCGGTGCTGGTGCTGGCCACCGTCGGCCTGGCGCTGGCGATCCTTTCGGAAGCCACGCTCAGTTTCCTCGGCGTTGGCGTGCCGCCGACACAGCCCTCGCTCGGCACACTGATCCGCGTCGGCCAGAGTTTCCTGTTCTCCGGCGAATGGTGGACCGTGTTTTTCCCGGCGCTCACCCTGGTGCTGCTGGTGCTGGCGGTGAATGTGCTCGGCGACTGGCTGCGCGACGCGCTGAATCCGAAGCTGCAGTAGCTTCCAATTTCCCCATCCACAACACGTCATCGCCGCCGGGCCCTTCGGGCCTGTGCGCCCACGAGCACATTAGGTGCTCGCGCGCTTACAGTGACCCGGCGATCTCAGGCCACACTGGGAGAGATGCCCGGATCAAGTCCGGGCATGACGAGGGAGGGGAGGCAAAGCCGCCTCCGCACTCGTCGGCGCACGGGACCGAAGGGCCAGCCCGGTGATGACGAAGGAGGAGGGCGTCACCGCAATGCCGCCATCGCCCGCTCATGCCAGTAGCGGCTCTTGGCCGTGTCGGCGGGAATGCCGGGCCGGCCCTTGGCGAATAATTCAGCCAGGTCATCCATGGCGGCGACATGGCCGGCAAGGGCAGCGCGCTCCAGCCAGCGTGCCTCCTGCTTCGGATCGCGCCGCAGCCCGTCGCTGCCATCACCATAGGCATGGGCCAGCGTGTAGGCCTCGCGGCGGTCGCCCAGGCTGGCCGCGCGCAGCGTCGCTTTGATGGCCTGATCCGGGCGTTTCATCATGCGATAGCAGGTGGCGAGCAGGGCCCAGGACAGGCGGTGGTCCGGCGCCAGTTTCACGGCGGCTTCGGCCTCGCGCACGCCTTCGTGGTATTCATTTATCAGCACCAGCAGGCTGGCATATTCGTAATGCAGGCCGGCATCATTCGGCGCGGCGCGCAAAGCGGCCTGATAGGCGCGGTGGCTTTCCAGGAAACGGTCGGCATGGAAATAGGCATTGCCGAGACGACGCAGGATTTCCGGATCATCCGGCTTCTGTTCCAGCGCACGCTCGCAGGCGGCGGCATCGCCGGCTTTGATCCCGGCCTCGCAACGCTCCAGCCAGTCGGCGGCCAGGGCGGGCTGGCTGAGCAGCAGCAGGCAGGCGAAGGCAGCCAGGCGTTTCATGGCGTCACAGAAACCCCTTGATCTTCGCCGCCATGTCGATGATCGCATCGCGGTCGCCCGGCGTCAGGCTCCAGTTGAGCTTGGCATTATCGCCCTTGTGCCGTGGCAGCACATGCACGTGGTAATGCAGCACCGACTGCGCCGCGCCCGGCCCGTTCGACTGCACGATGTTGAGGCCGTCCGGCGTGGTGGCCTGCTGCACCGCGCCGGCGATGCGCTTGGCCAGCTTGGCCACGGCACCGACGGTTTCGGCCGGCGTGCTGAACAGGTCAGGGTGATGCTCCTTGGCGATCACCAGGGCATGGCCCGGCGCAAAGGGATTGATGTCCATGATGGCGAGGCAATGCTTTTCCTCGGCGAGTTTGATGCTCGGGATCTCTCCCGCCACGATCTTGCAGAACACGCAATTGTCGCCGCTCATTTTCCATCCCCAGGGCGTCACCCCCGGACTTGATCCGGTGGGCTCATTGAGATTGAGATGCGCGGGTCAAGCCCGCGCATGACGACGATACCGCCAAGCCGGCAAGCTTTCACTCACTTTCCGCTGAGCTGTCCGCATGTCGGAAGGGGGAATGCTCATCCAGTGCCGCGATCAGGCCCTGCATATGGGCGCGCTCCTGGTCCAGGAAGTTCGCTACGGCGCGGCGGAAGCCGGGATCGGGAATGTAGTGCAGCGAATGGATCGGGCTCGGTAGATAGCCGCGCGCCAGCTTGTGCTCGCCCTGGGCGCCGGCCTCGACACGCTTGAGGCCATGCCGGATGGCATAGTCGATGGCCTGGTAGTAGCAGCATTCGAAATGCAGGAAATTATGCTGCTCGATACAGCCCCAGTTGCGGCCATAGAGCGTGTCACTGCCCAGCATGTTCCAGGCGCCGGCGATCCAGCGGCCTTCGCGCTTCGCCAGCACCAGCACCACGCGCTCCGGCATCGCCCGGTGCAGGCGGCGGAAGAAATCGCGGTTCAAGTATGGCTGGCCCCATTTGCGGCTGCCGGTATCCATGTAGAATTCGAAGAAGGCGTCCCAATGTTCATCAAGCAGTGCGGCGCCCGAGAACGCCTCGATCTCGATGCCATCGCTCACCGCTTCGCGCCGTTCGCGCTTGATCGCCTTGCGCTTGCGCGAGGCAAGTGCTGCCAGGAAAGCATCGAAATCGGCATAGCCGTCATTCTGCCAATGGAACTGTTCCCCTAAGCGATGCAGCAGGCCGGTGCTCTCGCCCCAGTCCTTCTCGGCTTCGGTGACGAAGTTGACATGCAGCGAGGAGAGTTTGTGGCGCTTGACGATTTCCAGCGCGCCCTGCAGCAGCGCGCCGCGTACGGCTTCCGGGTCATGGCCCGGCGCAACCAGGAAGCGCGGGCCGGTCACCGGCGTGAACGGCACCGCAGACAGCAGCTTCGGATAATACTGCCCGCCGGCGCGTTCATAGGCATTCGCCCAGCCCTGGTCGAAGATGTATTCGCCCTGGCTGTGGCCCTTGAAATACAGCGGCATGGCGCCGACGGCTTTGTCGCCATCCTCCACCACCAGATGCGTCGGCTGCCAGCCGTGGCGCGGTGCGACGCAGCCCGATTGCTCCAGCGCCAGCAGGAAGCCATGCAGCAGGAAAGGGTTATCCGTGCCGGCGCAGGCATCCCAAGCCACCGCCGGCATATTGGCGATGCCGCCAATCGACCGGACGGTGAGGTTGCTCACTTCGTGGATAGCTCCTCGAAGATGATGTTGTCGGCATGGGCGGCGGCGCGGGCGCGCTGCTCCTTGCTGCGCACCGTCCAGCTGATCACAGGCAGGTTATGGGCGCGGTAGCGCGCGGTGAGCGGCGCCGGCAGGTCGTTCACGTCATAGGCCAGGAACATCGGCTCGCCATGGAAGCGGTTCAGCATCCAGCGCAGGCCGAGCTTCTGATACCAGTTCAGGTTCTTGCCCATCTCGGCGAGCGCGCAGGCGATCTGGCCGCGCACGAATTGCGGGGCGTGGTCGCGGAACCAGGCAACGGTGCGCGGGCTGAAGGATTGCACCGCCACGGGGCCGGGATAATGCCGCAGCATGTTGGCGACCGCCTGCTCGAGTGCGCCGGCGGGGTCGGCATTGTCTTTCTTGATCTCGACCAGCAAAGGCACGCGGCCCTGCACCAGGTCGAGCACATCATTCAGGCTCGGCACTGTCTCGGTGGTGCCGAGGATGGTTTCGCGCTTGAGCGCCGCCAGGCTCATTTCCGACACGCGGCCGGACTTGCCGCAGAGGCGGTCGAGCACGGCATCATGGAACACCACCACCTGGCCGTCGCCGGTGATGCGCACGTCCAGTTCGATGGCATAGCCGTTGTCGATTGCGTGCTGGAAGGCAAGGCGCGAATTTTCCGGCACGCCCTTGGCGATGTCATGCAGGCCGCGATGCGCCACCGGCGTCTTCAAGAGCCATTTCGGGGGGGCTTCGGTCATTGCGTTTGCCTACTCGCGGATAAGGAACACGGCGTCAGCTTCCACCGTGATGTCGAAGGGCAGGGACGGTGCCGAGATCGCGGTGCGCGCGGGCCGGCCCGGTTCGCCGAACACCTCCTGCAACAGATCGGTGATGCCGTTGGCGACGACTTGCGCCTGCTGGAAATCCGGCGTCGAATTCACCAGGGCGAACACCTTGAGGCAGCGTTCGACGCGGTCGAGATCACCCTCCACCGCCTGGCTCACCTGCGCCAGCAGGTTCAGCGCCGTCAGCCGTGCCGCCGCCACGCCATCGGCCATCGAGGCCGAGCCGCCGAGCTTGCCCTGATGGCGTACACTCTGGCCCCAGGTAGGGCCGACGCCGGCGACCCATACTTCGCGGCCGAGCCGCTGCCAGCCGACATAGGTCGCCACCGGCAGATGCGCCGGCGGCAGCACCAGGCCTAGCTCTTTCAGGCGGGCGGCGATGCGGCCGGCCAAGATGTCAGACCAGTTCGAAGATGGCGTCGATCTCGACCGATACGCCGCGCGGCAGCGACACCGCGCCGACCGCGAAGCGGGCATGCTTGCCGGCATCGCCGAATACCTGCGCGAACAGGTCGGAAGCACCGTTGATCACCTGCGGCTGCTGGATGAAATCCGGCGTCGAATTGACGAAGCCGCCCACCTTCAGCACGCGCTTGATGCCATCCAGCGAACCGCCGGCTGCGGCGCGCGCCTGGGCGATCAGGTTGAGGCCGCAGAGCCGCGCCGCTTCCACACCCTGTTCCAGGCTCATATCGGCGCCGAGCCGGCCGAGATAGCGCAATTCGCCGTTCCAGATGGTGATCTGGCCGGCGACATAGAGCGTCTTGCCGCTGATGGTGTAGGGGACATAGTTGGCCGCCGGGGTGGCCGGGTTGGGCAATTCGATGCCCAGCGTCTTGAGACGCGCTTCATGGCTGGCAGTCATGGGAGATACCCTTTGCTTACTGGAGCCGGAATCTAGCCCCAAGCAGTCCCTGACCGCAACCGATGGCGCATTTAACTCACAGGCCTAAGTCACGGGCCTAACTCACGGGGCGCGCGCGCCGCGTTTCCTTGTGCAGATACATCGCGCGGTCGGAGGCTTTCAGCAGGCTGGCCAGGCTGGCGCGGCCATCATAGCGCACCAGGCCATAGGAAAGACCGACCGGCAGCCGGCCCTGGCCCCAGAGCAGGGGTTCGTTGCGGATCGCAGCGCAGAGGCCGCGCAGCCGGGCTTCGGCTGCCGCCACGCTGGTCCCTGGCAGCACCAGGGCGAATTCATCGCCATGCAGGCGGGCGGCGAAATCCTCAGGCGCTGCAGCTTGGTGCAGATGCCGCGCGGCATGGCGCAAAGCGGCGTCGCCGGCGGCATGGCCATGGCCGTCGTTGATGCCCTTCAGGCCGTCGAGATCAAGGAAGCCGAGCACGCCGCCGCCACTCTGGCAGCGGGCGCGGGCCAGTTCTTGGTCCATGTGATGCTCGAAGCCCCGGCGGTTGGCCAGGCCGGTGAGTTCATCGGTGAGGCTGACGCGTTCGAGGTCCTCGATGCGCTGCTGCTGATCGGCAAGCTTCTGCTCGCTTTCGGCGGCGACATCGAGGATCTGGTCGAGCAGCGCCAGGCGAGCGGGGTCGTTGTCGCGGCGCAGTTGCAGCCGCAGGCGCAGTACAAGGCTGGCGAAGCCGGGCCGGGCTGAGTCGGAGCGGGCCGACTCGGGCAGGGCGGCGCCGAAGGCGGGAGCCTGGTCGGCACGCCAGTCGGCGAGGTTGACCGGCAGATCATTGGCTGGCAGGGCGAAGCTCATGACGAAACCCGTGTGACTTTGTTCCGGGTCTTACAAAGCAATCACCGTGCCAGAGAATTATTGTTGGAAATCAGGAAAAAACCATCCTGCGCCGCTGGGCAAAAATTTCCGCTCAGAGCGGGCTTAGCGGCGCCCGGCCCGCCAGCACCGCGTCGATGTTATCGAGCGCGGCGAAGCCCATGGCATCGCGGGTTTCCTCGGTGGCGCTGCCGACATGCGGCAGCAGGAACACATTGTCGAGCGCGGCATAGCCTGGATGCAGGTTCGGCTCTCCGGCGAAAACATCGAGGCCGGCGGCGCGGATCTGGCCGGATTTGAGCGCTGCCAGCAAAGCCTCGTCCACCACCATGTCGCCGCGCGCGGTGTTGACGAAGATGGCGCCGCGCGGCAGCAGGGCGAGCTTTTCGGCATTGAACAGGCCGCGCGTCTCCGGCGTCGAGGGCGCATTGATGGAAAAGAAGTCGGATGCCTGGAGCAGGCTTTCCAGCGTGTCGTGATACACCGCGCCGAGTTCCTGCTCTGGCGGCAGGCGGCGGCGGTTGTGATAATGGATCCGCATGCCGAAGGCGCGGGCGCGCTGCGCCACCGCCTGGCCGATGCGGCCCATGCCGTAGATGCCAAGCCGCTTGTCCTTGGGGTCGCGGCCCAGCAGCATCGTGGTGTGCCAGCCGCGCCATGCGCCATCGCGGACCAGTTTGTTGCCCTCATGCGCCCGCCGCGCAGCGGCCAGCAGCAGCAGCAAGGCGGTGTCGGCGGTGGCCTCGGTCAGCACATCGGGCGTGTTCGTGGCAATGATGCCGCGGGCCTTGATTGCCGCCACGTCGAGATGTTCGTAGCCGACGGAGAAGGTGGCAATCACCTTCACGCTGGCCGGCAGTTGCGCCACCACCTCGGCGGTGACGCGGTCGCCGGCGCAGACCAGGATACCATCGGCGCGGTGGCTGCTGGCGCGGGCGGCGATCTCCTGCGGGCTCAACAGCGTGTCTTCCGGGTTCGGCAGGGTGTCATAATCGCGCTGGGCGCGGGCTTCGACATGGGGCGGCAGGCGGCGGGTCAGCAACAGGCGGAAGCGGCTCATGGTCCCTGCATTCACACTATTGGGGATTCGCGTTATTTTTCCATTAGATGCGCGACGGCATGTTGCACCGCCGCAGCGCCCCTATATTGTGAAGAGCGGACGTGCCGCGGGCAAGGATTCGATGAAGCGCCTTTTTGCTTGGTTTGCTGTTTTGCTGTTGCTGGCTGCCAGCCTGGCATTCTCGCCGGCGGCCGGGCCGGTCCATGCCCAGGAACAGGCTGATCCCAAGGCGTTGCAGGCCATCGGCAAGGGCCTGGTTTCGCACCGCGCCATCTATGGCCTGTCCATTGCGCGGCATGATCCACGGAACTACCGCTCCGGCATCGGTGGCGGCCTGACGCTGGAATTCCTCAATAGCTGCGATGGCTATGTGCTGAACCAGCGTTTCGTGATCGAAACCCAGACCGATGATGGCCAGGTGCTGAGCGACATGACGCTCGGTTCCTTCGAGAGCCTGGATGGCCAGCGCTTCCGCTTCCGCCTGCGCGAGCAGTTGAACGGCGAGGATGAGGAAGAACTAGTCGGCGAGGGCCAGTTGGGACCGGGCGGTGGCCGCATCACGTTTTCCCAGCCCGCCGACACCACGCTGGACCTGCCGGCCGGCGCGATGTTTCCCACCGATCACACCATCCGCCTGATCGAGGCCGGCCGCGCCGCGCGCAATCTGTTGCGGGCGGATGTGTTCGACGGCTCTGCGGCGGATGGCTTTGCCAGCATCGGCGGCTTTATCGGCCGCACCCTGCCGCCCAATGCCGAGGCGCGGTTCGATGGCCTCAAGCAGCAGCGTTCCTGGCGCGTGCGGCTGGCCTATTTCTCCACGGCGAAGAAAAGCGACACGCCGGATTACGAGATCGCCTTCCGGCTCTATGAGAACGGCATCAGCGACGACATCGTGTTCGATTATGGCGACTACGCCATCCGCGCCACGCTGCAATCGCTTGAGATACTGCCCAAGGATCGTTGCTGATCGGGATCCTTGCCGATTGGGATCGCTGCTAGCTGAACATGAACCAGATCAGCAGAATCACCGGTATCGGCACGCCGACAAGCCACAGCAGAATATAGCGCATGGTAGCCCCATGATGTGTGTCATCCGGGGTATCAACGCGGCGGTGGCGCTTTAGTTCCGCTCGCCGATGCGCCACAGCCAGGCGGCGCCGCGCACGCCGGAACTGTCCCCGTGAAGGTTGCGCAGCAGCGGCGTCGAGACATGGTCGCTGAACGCCCAGCGCTGCCACAGCTTCGGCACATTGGCGTAGAGACGTTCGATATTCGACAGGCCACCACCCAGCACGATGACATCGGGATCGAGCAGATTCATCACCCCGGCCAGGGCACGGGCGAGGCGGTTTTCCAGCCGCTGCAACGCGGCTTCCGCCTGGGCATCGCCCAGTGCCGCCAGGGCCACGATGTCGCTGGCCCGGCGCGGCGTACCGCTGGCGCGGGCATAATCGGCCTCGAAGCCTGGGCCCGAGATCCAGGTCTCGTTGCAGCCCTGCAAGCCGCAATAGCAATCCGGGCCAGGCAATTCGCCTAGCTCCGGCCAAGGCAGCGGGTTATGGCCCCATTCGCCGGCAATCGCATTGGGGCCGAGCAGGCATTGGCTGTTCACCACGATGCCGGCGCCGCAGCCGGTGCCGAGGATGACTCCGAACACGGTGCGGTAGCCCTGGCCGGCACCATCGGCGGCTTCCGACAGCGCGAAGCAGTTGGCATCATTGCCGAGCCGCACCGGCCGCTGCAGGGCGGCTTGCAGATCGTGGTCCATGGCATGGCCGATCAGCCAGACCGAATTGGCGTTCTTCACCAGGCCGGTGGCTGGCGAAATGGTGCCCGGAATGCCGACGCCGACCGGTGCCGGCGGGCCGAAGCGGACGACATTGGCTTCGCTGTCCACCGCCTGCACCAGATCGCGAATGGCCCGGATCGTGGCGGTGTAATCATCACGCGGTGCGGCGATGCGGCGGCGGGCACGGATCACGCCATCGTCGCTGAGCGCAATGGCCTCGATCTTGGTGCCGCCGAGATCCACGCCGATGCGCATGGTCTAGCCGCTCAGTTGCGCGGCGAGATGCGGTGCCATCGCCGCCCAGGATTCGCCGCGATGCTGGCAATGCTCGGAAGGCGGCAGCAGCACGGCGAGGCGCGGATCGGCGATGAAATGCACCCGGTGCACATCGGGCGCTACCTCGGCCACCGAAGCATGGTTGCGGGGAATATCGTCGATGAAGGCAGCGCGGCGCGGGGCGTGGCGCAGCAAGGCGGCCATCGCCGGTCCCTTGGGGCCGGTATTGGCGATAATCGGGTAGGGCATGCCGTGGCGGTGCAAAGCGGTGGCGCGGGCATCGCGGGCATGCAGTGGCAGGTTGCTTAAGACCACGATATCGGCGAGTCCGGCCAGTCCCGCCAGGGCCTCGGCGGCACCATCCACCGGGTCGAGCAGGTCGGTGGCGCTGGCGAAGAAATGATCCAGCAGCGGCGAAAGTTCGGTTTGTGACACGGCGGTATCGTCGGCCTGGCGGCGCACATTCCCGTTCAGCGCGAAGGAGGCCCAGTTGAAATAGAAGCCATTGGCTTGCAAATGGCGTTCGAATCCGCGCATGAAATAGAACAGCACCTCATCGGCATCGACCACCAGCAGGGGGCGGCCGGGGGTGAGGCGCAATTCGGCCAGTTGGGCGGCAGTGGCCGGGGAGGGATTCGCCGAAGGCGGGAGCGGGTTGTTCTCGGGCATGACTGACACATTATACATGATTCGCGGTCCTGAAACGGCTTGGCCCGGTTGCAACCGGATGCTACATATCGTTGAGATAATACGGATAGAAACCGCCCCGTGTGGCGGCGCTAGTCGGGGACAAGCCGGATGAGCAAGACCGTTCTGATCGTCGAGGACAACGAACTCAATATGAAGTTGTTCCACGACCTGCTGGATGCTCATGGCTACCAGACCCTACAAACCAAGGATGGCATGGAGGCCCTGGCCATGGTGCGTCAGCACCGGCCGGACCTGATCCTGATGGATATCCAGTTGCCCGAGGTCTCGGGCCTGGAAGTGATCAAGTGGATCAAGGAGGACGACAACCTCCGCTCCATTCCGGTGGTGGCGGTGACGGCCTTTGCCATGAAGGGCGACGAAGAGAAGATGCGCGAGGGCGGCTGCGACGCCTATATCGCCAAGCCGATTTCGGTCGGCAAGTTCATCGAGACGGTGAAGCACTTCCTGGACGCCAAGAACTGACGCGGTCGTCATGACTGCGCGCATCCTGGTCGTCGACGATATCCGCACCAATATCAAGGTGCTGGAAGCCAAGCTGACCAGCGAATATTACGAAGTCATCACCGCATCCAATGGGCCTGAGGCACTGGATGCCGCGGCCCAGGGCAACCCGGACCTGATCCTGCTCGACGTGATGATGCCGGGCATGGATGGCTTCGAGGTCTGCCGGCGGCTGAAGGCCGATCCGGTGACGGCGCATATCCCGGTGATCATGGTGACGGCGCTCGGCGACCCGGAGGACCGGGTGCAGGGCTTGTCCGCTGGTGCCGACGATTTCCTGACCAAGCCGGTGGATGACGTGGCGATGTTCGCCCGGGTGCGGTCGCTGCTGCGTGTCAAGCTGATGCTGGACGAGCTGCGCATGCGCGAGCGTACCTCTGCCTCGCTCGGCGTGCTGTCGCCGCCGGTGCCGAGCCTGGACGAAGATTACGCCAGCGCGCGGCTGCTGCTGGTGGAGGACAATCCGCGCGATCAGGTGCGGCTGCAGCGCATGATCGAAGGCCAGTTCATGCTCGATATGCAGGCCGATGGTGCGGGCGCAGTGGCCGAGGCACGGCGCCAGGAATACGATTCCATCGTGGTCAGTCTGGGCCTGAAGAATCCCGATGGCCTGCGACTCTGCTCGCAGCTCCGCACCACGGAAGAAACCCGCAATGTGCCGATCCTGCTGCTGGTCGGGCCGGACGATCAGCGCGCACTGGTGAAGGGCCTGGAAATCGGCGTCACCGACTATGTGGTGCGCCCGATCGACCGCAACGAATTCATCGCCCGTCTACGCGCCCAGGTGCGCCGCAAGCGCTATCAGGAGCGGCTGCGCCAGCATTACCAGCAGAGCATCGAGATGGCGGTGACCGATCCGCTGACCGGACTGTATAACCGCCGCTACATGGCCTCGCATCTTGGCACGCTGTTGAGTCAGAGCCCGTCGCAGCATGGCACCGCGGCGCTGATCCTCGATCTCGATCATTTCAAGCAGGTGAACGACACCTATGGCCACGGCGTCGGCGACGAAGTGCTGCGCGAGATCGGCGCACGCATCGTGCGCAATATCCGCGGCATGGACATGGCATGCCGTTTCGGCGGCGAGGAATTCGTGGTGCTGATGCCGGATACGGCGCTGGAAGCGGCGCAGGTGGTGTCCAGCCGCCTGCATCGGGCGATTGGCGAGGTGCCGATCAAGGTGAGTGCGCCGGTGGGCCAGCTTACCGTCACCTGTTCCATTGGCCTCGGCTCCAGCCGTCTCGGCGAACCGGCCGATGCCTTGCTCAAGCGAATCGACGACGCGCTCTATCGGGCCAAGACCGCCGGGCGCAACCAGGTGCATATCGCGGCCGAGTAGTCCTTCGGCGAGTAGCCCGTCGGGCAACCGGGCCGGCTGCGCGGCGGACCGGGTATGGGGCGGCCGTCAAAACAAAAAGCAGATAAAATGAAAAACGGCGCCGGATGGCGCCGTTTGCATGTCCAGGCTTAAGTAACTGGATGGTTACTCAAGCGCCTGATTACTTGATCTTGGCTTCCTTGAATTCCACGTGCTTGCGCGCCACCGGATCATACTTCTTGAAGCTGAGCTTCTCGGTCTTGGTGCGCGGGTTCTTCTTGGTCACGTAGAAGAAGCCCGTATCGGCGGTGCTCACGAGCTTGATCTTCAGGGTGGTCGGCTTGGCCATGGGATTGATTCCAACAGACGGGCGTTAAAAAGTTGGCGCAGCATAGGGATTCGCGGCGCTTTGTCAAGGAAAGGGTGCCCTGCGGGGCGTGAAACAGGGGGCGCCCGGTTTTTTAGCGTTTCACGTGAAACAGACCCGGAACATAGGTATTCCCTGTCAGCCCTCCCAAGACACCACCGGGCGCCCGGCGCGGTAGCGCCAGAAGGCGGTGCGGGCGGGCTGAGACAGGCTTTCCAGGCCTTTAAGCTGGGTCAGCACGAACTCGGTGATATCCGCCAGCGGTAGCGCCAGGGCGTCGTCGAGCGGCCGGAAGCTCAGGTCGAGCAGTTCGCCCGAGCCACCAAGCTGGCCCGAGGCGGCCTCGGCATCGGCGACGAAGAAGCGGGCATGGAAGCGGATCGGGCTCTGCGCCGGGGTGATGGCGCGGCAGAGATAGGCCAGGCCGGAGAGATCCGGCTGCAGGTTGCCTGACACCAAAGGCCCCAGCGCCAGCCCGGTCTCTTCCCAGGTTTCACGTGCAGCGGCGATGCCCAGAGCCTGCGCCTCACGGATTGAACATCCGTGTTTAAGCAAACGACTTTCCGTGTTCTTATCCAATGGCTTGTGGTGAGTATCTGACTTGTCGCTCAAGTCAACCCGGCCGCCTGGAAAGGCATAGACATTGGGCAGGAAACGGTGCTTGCCGGCGCGGCGGCCGAGCAGCACTTCCCAGGAGCCCGAAAGCCGGCGGCGCAGCAGCACCAGGCTGGCGGCATCGCGTGGGCGTACCGGGCGGGTCCCGGGCTCGAGCGACGGAAAGCCCTGTTCCGGCCGGGCGAAAGGCGGCAGCTGGCTTTCCTGATCACTCATTCCAGAATTCCGGTCATTCCAGAATCCCGGTCATTCCAGAATCATCGTGTCGCGACCGGAATAGCCGCGCCGGAAATACGGGATGCCCAGATCGGGATTATGCAAAGCCGGTTCGGCCAGCCAGTCGGGCAGGCGGCGCAGCACTTCCTGGGTGATCGGCGGCAGGTCGAGCCGGACGGCATCGTCGGGCGTGATCCAGAGCAGGTTGCCGAGTTCTTCGGAAGGGCGCAGCTCGCCGCTGGCGACGCTGGCCGGGGCGGCGAAGAAGCGGGCATCGAAGCGGCGCGGGCGCTTCGGCGGCGTCACCGCGCGGCAGACATAGGCCAGGGTGGAGGGGTCGGGAGCCAGGCCGGCGGCGCAGAATTCCGCCCAGCCCTGGGGCAGTTCGCCCCTGATGCTGCGGCTGGCCGGGCTGGCGAGGCGCAGGCCGGTTTCCTCGAAGGTCTCCCGGATGGCGGCCAGCGCCAGGGCCAGCGCCTTGCGCGGCCCGGTGATGCGGGCGCGGGCAAAGCGGGCAGCGGTGGCGGCATTCAGCGGCGCGGCGGGACGCACGCGGTAATCCGCCAGATCCAGCCGGCCGCCGGGGAACACATAGGTTTTTGGCATGAAGGCATTGGACGCGGCGCGTTCGCCGAGCAGCACCTGCAGCCGGCCGGCTTCAAAGCGGTAGAGGATAAGGGTGGCGGCGTCGCGGATCGGCGGCGAGGGCTTTTTGATCGTTTCCGTCATGATTCGACTATCTAACGCCCGTTCGTGGAGTCGGGGCAACGGCTTAGTCAATGCGAACACATTGTTGTCTGGTTATAGGTTCTACTGCTCAACAATTTGAGCCGATCAGGCTGATGGCATCTACTCTGGTTTTACCTCCGGGGCCAAAGCTTTCCCTATATTTGGCGCTGAGGCGTTTGGCTTGCTCAGGGAGATGCGAGCCATATCAATTACACGCTGCCCAAAATCAGGAATGTTCTTTATAGCGTCACGTACGGCTTCTGAAGCTAATAATTCTTGCCATGGGCTTCCGTGAGTCGCGGTTTCCACTAGGCGAAGTGGTTGTTCATCAAGCCGGGTCAATGCAGAAGCCAGGAGACGTGGCTCCAAAGCACTCTCCTCAAACATGTCGTCAACTCTTGCAGCCTCCTTCCGATACCCCTCATATGCCCTCGAAACAGACGCCTTAAAGGCATAGTCTTCTGATAATCTAAAGCACTGCCCAATCTGTTTGGTTGCAATCCATGCAAACCAAATCGGAGCGCCTATAGAAAAGAAAGAAAGAACCAAGTTGATAACTAAGGAAATGTCTGAAACGGTTGGCATATTGAGAGAGTTTGCTAGTTCTTGAAATCGTAGATATCCAAAAAAACTACCAGCAACTAAGGCTCCAACCAGCCCTATAACCCAAAGTCGCATCGAAAAATCAAGTGCGCGAGAGCGCTCTGCAAATGCCGCAGCAAGCCCTTGGCTAGTGGCAGCGGAGTATGCCATTTCTGCTTTCTTTACTACAGCATCAGACTCAATTGAGTTTTTGCGAAGTTTGGCATCAATTGTTTGCGCTTCACTATAAAGGCTCTCAATCTTAGTCTTTTCCTTGTTCGCCAACTCTAAGGCATCTTCGGCTTGTTTAGAGAGCTCAACAATTTTGTTATGCGCTTCTGAAAGAGCCTCAAGATCTACCGGCAGCTGATCCGCTGCTTCGTGGGCACTCTCAATCCTTTCGATCATTGTAGATAGAATTGTAGAGCGAGGTTCGAGTGCAGTAAGAGTGGCTTCAATAGTGCGAATTTTGGTATTTAATCTTTTTAAAGCTAACAATGCCTCGCGCGCTTTTTCAGTGAGGTCTTTTGAGGCAAGGATTGGCTTTAGCGCAATTGACAAGGCGGTCAATGTTTCGAGTAATGCAGGCACGGCATGTTGCGCATTCCCCCACAATTGAGGAATAGTATTGTTCCTCAAAGCAACTAGACGTCTTGGATAATCTGCAAGGCGAGGTTCAGCATGACCAATTTCTGCAGGGGAATGCTCCCGAATCTCGTCGGTGATACTTTTTACTCTTTCAATCAGTTCAGACCGTGTAAGTCCAGGGAAGCTCCAGTTGTTATGAGCAACGTTTAAAGGTTCATCGCTACTTACATTTGACTGAATGGCTGCAGCAACTTTATCAAGCTCAGCGCATATGTTGCTAAGAACAGGATGCATTATTTTGCTCCAATAAAATGAAATTTTACACGCCAGAAAATGTATCATCGGGTGCATTCTTTGCAACCCAAAATAGATTAATTGTAATTATAGGATGTTGACGCCGGTCAGTGCTGAGGCGTTTCGAAATTTTAAGAAAACTCAGCGGTTCTTCTGCTTCTTGCCGGTGCGGATGCCGGCGGGGCGGCCGGGCTTCGGCTTTTTCGGCTTGGGTAATTTCACGCCTGGCTGCTTGCCTGATGGCTGCTTGCCTGATGGCTGCTTGCGCGGGCGGTTGCTACCTGTGGTCTGGCCATAGGCATTGAGCAGTTCGAAGCGCAGGCCGCCGGTCACCGGCGTTGCCTCGACCAGCCGCACCATCACGGCGTCGCCCAAGCGGAACCGCTTCTTGGTGCGGCGCCCGACCAATGCATGCCGTGCCTCGTCATGCATGTAATAGTCGTCGCCCAAAGCCGACATCGGCACGAAGCCATCGGCGCCGGTCTCATCCAGTTCGACGAACAGGCCAAAGCGGTTGACGCTGGTGATATGGGCGGCGAAATCCGCACCCTCATGCTCGGCCATGAAGGCGGCAACGAAGCGGTCGAGGCTGTCGCGTTCCGCCAGCATCGAGCGGCGCTCGGTGAAGGAGATATGCTCGGCGATATTGTCGAAGCTGGCGCGGTCCTCGTCGGTCAGGCCATCCGGGCCGAGCCGCAGGGCACTGACCAGGCCACGATGCACCAGCACGTCGGAATAGCGCCGGATCGGCGAGGTGAAATGCGCATAGCGCGCCAGGTTGAGGCCGAAATGGCCCTGGTTGTTGGCCGAATAGTAAGCCTGCATCTGGGTGCGCAACACCACGGTGTTGACCAGCCGCATATGCTCGCTCTGCTGCACGGCTTCCAGGATGCGGTTGAAGTGATGCGGCCGTAGCACCTGGCCCTTGGCCAGCCGCAGGTCCAGGGTTTCCAGGAAGCGGCGGAGTGAATCGACCTTGTCGGGCGAGGGCGGTTCATGCACGCGGTACATGCAGGGCGTGCGATGCTTCTCCAGTTCCTCGGCGGCGGCAACATTGGCCGCGATCATGAAATCTTCGATCACCTGATGCGCCAGCAAACTCTGGCGTGGCCGGATCGCGGCAATGGCGCCGTTCGGTGCCAGCACCACGCGGCGCTCGTCGGAGGTGATGCTCAAGGGCTGGCGCGCCTGCCGCGCGCGGTTCAACGCCGCATGGCAGGCATAGAGCGGCTTCAGCACGCTTTCGAGCCAGGGCGCTGAGCCCTCATCGGGCGCGCCGTCGATGGCCTGCTGCACCTGGGCGTAATGCAGCCCGGCGGCGACACGGATGATGGCGCGGACAAATTTGTGCCGGCGCTTGTTGCCATCAGCATCGAACCACAGGTGCACCGCCAGCGAAGCGCGGTCCTTGTTCTCGATCAGCGAGCAGAGATCGGCCGACAGCGCCTCGGGCAGCATCGGCACCACGCGGTCGGGGAAATAGGTGGAATTGCCGCGCGCCCGTGCCTCGCGGTCCAGCCCGCTATGGGGCCGCACATAATGCGCCACATCGGCGATGGCGACGATGGCATGCCAGCCGCCGGGGTTGTTCGGGTCGGTGTCGGGTTCGGCGAAGACCGCATCGTCATGGTCGCGGGCATCTTCCGGGTCGATGGTGATCAGCGGCACGGGCCGCAGATCCTCGCGGTCCTTCGGCGTCACCGGCTTGGCGGCTTCCGCCTCGCGCATCGCATCGCCAGAGAAGGCCGTGGGGATGCCGTGGGTGTGAATGGCGATCAGGCTGAGTGCGCGCGGGTCCTCGGCATGGCCGATCACTTCGGTGACGCGGGCCGAGCGCAGGCCGAAGCGGCGGCCGGCCAGCGGCTGCGCCACCACCAGTTCGCCGGGCTTGGCCTTGCCGGCATCTTCCGGCGCAATGAGGAATTCATGGCGCAGCTTGCGGTCGGTCGGCTGCAGCCGGCCTTCGCCTTCCTCGGTGATGCTGTAGAGGCCCAGCACCGGCTGCTCGCGCTGTTCCAGCACGCGGATGATGCGGCCCTGGTAGCGGTGCGAGCCGGCCTGGCGGATACGCACCAGCACGCGGTCGCCGATGCCGACGGCGCCCAGCTCGCGCGAGCGGCCGCCGCTGTTGGAAAGGTCGATCTGCGGCGGGTCGCCTTCGCCGGTCCATTCCACCGGGCGGGCCACCAGGTCGCCATCGCGGGTCTGGCGCACGATATCGGCGAGGCAGACTTCCGGCAGCGTGCCAGTGGGCAGCAGGCGCTGGGTGCCGGCGGAGGCGGGCTGCAATTCGCCCTCGCGCTTCATCTCGCGCAGCAGGCCCTTCAGCGCCACACGCTCGGCCGGCGCGACATTGAACGCCTTGGCGATTTCACGCTTCCCGACCATGCCGGGATTCGCGGCGATGAACTTCAGGATTTCCTGTTTCGAGGGCAGCGGTCCGCGCGGTTTCTTCGCCACGTCTATTCCGCAGCGTCTTTCTTCGGCGCGGCTTTCTTCTTCGCGGCCGGTTTCTTGGCGGCAGCCTTCTTGGGCGCGGCTTTCTTCTCAACCGCAGGCTTTTTCTCGGCTGCCGGCTTCTTCGGCGCGGCAGCTTTCTTCGGCGCCGCCTTGCGGGCCGAAGCCTTCTTGCCCTTGCCGCCCTTGGCACGGGCCGCGATGGCCGCGATGGCGGCTTCCAGCGACAGCGTGGTGTGATCCTCGCCGCGCGGGATCGGCGCGTTGGTGTCGCCGTGCTTCAGGTATGGCCCATAGCGGCCATCAATCACGTTCACCGGCTCGCCATCTGCCGGATGCGCGCCGATGGTACGCAAAGGCTTCGGCTCCGGTCGCTTGCGGCCCGGACCGCGCGCGGCAGCAGCGGCGATCTTCTCAACCGCATGATTGATGCCGATTTCCAGCGCCTCCATGGCGTCTTTCAGCTTGGCATACTTGCCGTCATGCAGCAGGTAGGGGCCGAAGCGGCCGAGGCCGGCGAGAATCTCCTTCTGCGTTTCCGGGTGCAGGCCGACGACGCGCGGCAGCGCCAGCAGCTTCAGCGCCAGTTGCAGCGAGATTTCCTCGCCCTGCAAGCCCTTGGGCAGCGACGCGCGCTTCGGCTTGGTCTTGGCCTTGCCTTCGCCTTCGGCCTCGCCGAGCTGCACATAGGGGCCGAACGGACCCTGGCGCAGCGTAACCGGCACGCCATTCTCGTCCTCGCCCAGCACCTGCGGGCCGGAGAGCGCCATCTCGTCGCCATTGCCGTTGCCGGCGGAAAGCGGCCGGGTGTAGCGGCATTCCGGGTAATCCGAGCAGCCGATGAAGGCGCCGGTGCGGCCGGCCTTAATACCCAGCGCGCCCTTGTTGCAGGCCGGGCAGAGGCGCGGGTTGCGGCCATCTTCGCGCGCGGGGAAGAAATGATGCTCCAGCATCGCATTGATGGCATCTAGCACTTCGCCGCGCCGGCCCATCTTTTCGTCGATGCGGGTGATGGCGTCTTTCACCGAGGTATGGTCGTCGCTGCCCTGGCTGAAATCGCGCCAGAAATCCTCCAGCACCTTCTTCCAGTCGAGCTTGTGCTCGGCGATCTCGTCGAGCTTCTCTTCCAGATTGGCGGTGAAGTCATAGGCGAAATACTGGTCGAAGAAGGAGACCAGGAAGGCGAAGGCGAGCCAGCCGGCATCTTCCGGCACGAACCGCTTGGCTTCCATCTTCACGTAATTGCGGGCGCGCAGCACTTCCAGGATCGCGGCATAGGTGGAAGGCCGGCCGATGCCGAGTTCTTCCAGCTTGCGCACCAGGCTGGCTTCCGAGAAACGCGGCGGCGGCTCGGTGAAATGCTGCTCCGGCTTCACGTCCTGGGTGCTGAGCTTGTCGCCGACATTCAGCTTCGGCAGGCGCGCGCCTTCCTCGTCATCGCCGCTCTTGTCGTCGGTACCTTCCTCGTAAAGCTTGAGGAAGCCGGGCGAGAGCACCACGGTGCCGGTGGCGCGGAAAGTGCCAGTATTGGCGCCATCCTTGATGTCGATGCTGGTGCGCTCGAGTTCGGCGCTTTCCATCTGGCTGGCCAGCGCGCGGGTCCAGATCAGTTCGTAGAGCTTGAGCTGGGCATCGTCGAGATAACGCGCCACGGCGCGCGGGCGGCGGCGGAAGTCGGTGGGGCGGATCGCCTCATGCGCTTCCTGGGCGTTCTTCTGCTTCGACTTGTAGACGCGCCAGCTCTGCGGCACCGCCTCGCGGCCGAAATCCTCGGCGATCACGTCGCGCGCCGAACGGATGGCCTCGTCAGCCATGCTGACGCCGTCGGTACGCATATAGGTGATCAGGCCGGTGGTCTCGCCGCCGATATCGACGCCTTCATAGAGGCGCTGGGCGAGCTGCATGGTGAACTGCGCCGAGAAGCCGAGCTTGCGCGCGGCTTCCTGCTGCAGGGTCGAGGTCGTGAAGGGCGGGTAGGGATTGCGCCGCGCCGGCTTGATCGAGACATCGGCGACCGAGTAGGCGAGGTTGGCGAGCTTCGCCACCGCCGCATGCGCCTTGTCGCCATTGTCGAGGTCGAACTTGTCGAGCTTCTTGCCTGCCAGTTCCACCAGGCGGCTCGAAACCTTCTGGCCGGCAGCGTTGAGGAACTCGGCGGAAATCGTCCAGTATTCGCGGGCGCGGAACGCCTCGATCTCGGTCTCGCGCTCGCAGATCAGGCGCAACGCCACCGACTGCACGCGGCCAGCCGACTTCGCCGCCGGCAGCTTGCGCCACATGACGGGCGAGAGCGTGAAACCGACCAGGTAATCCAGCGCCCGGCGGGCCTGCTGGGCATTAACCAGGTCCATGTCGATGTCGCGCGGGTTGCGCATCGCATCGGTTACGGCGGCCTTGGTGATCTCGTTGAACACCACGCGGCTGACCGCCTTGCCCTTTACCGCCTTTTTGGCTTCCAGCGCTTCCAGCACATGCCAGGAAATCGCCTCGCCCTCGCGGTCGGGGTCGGTCGCCAGGATCAGGCTGTCGGCATCTTTGAGCGCCGTGGCGATGGCCCGCATCGACTCGTTGCCGCGCCCGGACATCTCGTAATGCATCACGAAATCCTTGTCCGGTTCCACCGAGCCGTCCTTGGCCGGCAGGTCGCGGACATGGCCAAAGGAGGCCAGCACACGGTGGCCGGGACCGAGGTATTTCTCGATGGTTTTGGCCTTGGCAGGGCTTTCGACGACGACAACTTTCATCGGGTCCGGGGCATCTCAAATAGGCGCCGGCGGGGAGTGCCAGCGGGTGTTAACGGCGGCCAGAACATGGGCAAAAGCCGGGCCGCTGTCAAATCGAACCGCTTTGGCGATGCCGTTACTTGGCTGGTTCTTCAACCGTTTCAAGGGGATAGGCGCCAACCAGGAGCATCCGCACCGACTCAGCCCCGCCCGTGAGCGGCAGCACCAGGCGTTCCCAGGTGCGTTCCACCTGCCAAGCCGAGCGTTTGTCGCGCGAGGTATAGTCGAAGGTGGCGGTATATTGGCGCGAGAGCGGGATGCCGGCACGCACGGCAGCGGCGTATTCGGTGCGCAGCAGCAGCGCCTGCTGCTGCGGCAGGGCGGAGATCGACTGGCCGGTCATGTCGACCTTGAACTGGTCAACAAAAGCCGAGCCGTACAGCCTGTATATATAGTCATCCTCGCCGCTGCGCTCGACCAGCATCAGGTTCCCCAGCCAGGGCCGCATCTCGATCGGGTCGATATCGGCGCGGTCGGGCAGAGGCCGGCCCTGCCGCTTGCCGTCCCAATAGGCGTAAAGCGAGCGCAAGAGCGGCAGGGTCAGGACGGGTGCCGGGTCGGCCATCGGCTGTTCCGAATCCTTTCACTTCCGATGCCAGCCAGAAGGCGGCGAATCGGGCGATTCATACTTTATTAACTATAACCCGATTGGCCGTCCGGAAGATACCTTGGGGCAGGCCGCCATGAGCTGCCGGTGCAACGCCAGGAGCGGCAGCTGCCAGTTCAATCCATTTGCGGCTCCCGGCAGAGCCTGAGGATGGGATTGGACAGTGCCTTGCGGATGAATTCCGCCTGGCGCGAGACGCCGGCTTTGGCGAATACCTGGCGGAGCTGTGATTTCACCGTGTGCAGGCTGAGGCCGGCGCGCTGGGCATATTCTTCAAGCTGTTCGCCCTCCAGCAGGGCGGCTGCGAGTTTGGTTTCCGCCGACGTGAAGCGGAACTGCAACATCAGTGCTGCCTCGCTGGGGCTGCGTTCATCGTCGGGGTTGTTGACGAAGATCACGGCAGCGGCTTTGCGCAGGTCGCTGCCCATGGCATTGCCGGGCGCCGGGCAGACCAGCAGCGAGAGCGGCTGCTTGTTCTCGCTTTCGGGACCGGGACCGCGCGGCGCTAGCACCAGGCCGCCAGCCGTGCGGGAGCCGCCCTGGGGCATCAGCGCGGCATCGTGGATTGCCTTCTGCAATGCTGGCTGGTTGGCAGGCATCTGGGTGCGCAGGTAGCCATGGCTTGCGGTGATGCCTTGCCCAAGACGCAGCAATTGCTCGGCGCAGCGATTGGCGAAGAGCAGCCGTCCGGTGAGGGCCACCACTATCACGCCGACACTCAAGGCCTCCAGTCCTCCGAAGCCGATGGCACGATCGCGTTCAAGTGTGCTTAGGCGGCTGTTTACTTGCAGCGCGCGGGTCAGATGCGGCAACAGCAGGCTGACAGCATGATTATCCGCTGCCTGGAAATCCGGGCTGCCATACGGGCGATGGATGCCAATGCCACCGAGCGCGGTTTCGCTGATGCGCAACATGGCACCAGTAAGATGAAAGATATCGCCCCGCTTGCCGAAGTCTGCATAAAACTTAGAATTATACAGGCTGCTCTTGGTCATCATGCCGCTGCTGGCAACCTGCACGCCGATACCAATTTTCATCGCTCGTTCAACATAGGGATCATCAGCATAAAAATGCTCGGCATAGTCGCTCAGCATTTTTTCATCGTAATTATCTGTGAAGCAGAGCAGGGATGTCTGTGGTGCGGCTTCATCCCGTATCTGCAGCGCGCAGCTCGGCGCATCGAAGGTGGCGGCGATGCGGTGTGCCATGCCATTCCACTGCGCAGGATTGAGGGCGGCTTCGTAAAGCGCCTCGATCAGCGATGAGAGCTGCATCACATCCATTCAGTTCTCCCGGCAAAGGCTGAGGATGGGATTGGACAGTGCCTTGCGGATGAATTCCGCCTGGCGCGAGACGCCGGCTTTGGCGAATACCTGGCGGAGCTGCGATTTCACCGTATGCAGGCTGAGGCCAGCGCGCTGGGCATATTCTTCAAGCTGTTCGCCCTCCAGCAGGGCGGCTGCGAGTTTGGTTTCCGCCGACGTGAAGCGGAACTGCAACATCAGTGCTGCCTCGCTGGGGCTGCGTTCATCGTCGGGGTTGTTGACGAAGATCACGGCAGCGGCTTTGCGCAGGTCGCTGCCCATGGCATTGCCGGGCGCCGGGCAGACCAGCAGCGAGAGCGGCTGCTTGTTCTCGCTTTCGGGACCGGGACCGCGCGGCGCCAGCACCAGGCCGCCAGCCGTGCGGGAACCGCCCTGGGGCATCAGCGCGGCATCGTGGATTGCCTTCTGCAATGCTGGCTGGTTGGCAGGCATCTGGGTGCGCAGGTAGCCATGGCTTGCGGTGATGCCCTGGCCGAGCTGGAGCAGCCGCTCGGCACTGCTATTGGCGAAGAGCAGCCGTCCGGTAAGGGCTACCACCATCACGCCGACACTCAAGGCCTCCAGTCCTCCGAAGCCGATGGCACGATCGCGTTCCAGCGTGTTCAGGCGGCTATGCAGTTGCAAGGCCCGGATCACATGTGGCAGCAGCAATGTAAATTGGGTCTTGTGCTCGGCAGTGAAGGGTGCGGCGCCAACTTCACTATGGATGCCGAGCCCGCCAATGGCGGTTGAACTGACCGGCAGCATCGCGCCGACGATATGGCAGATCCCGATGCGTTTAGCGAAATCAACAAAAATCTCGCTGTTCATGTAATCCTGGGGGGAGATTATCTCCTGGCCTAGCATCGGCCTGCCGACACCGGCGCGCAGCGCGCCGTCGACATAGGGGTCGCGGCTGGCGAAATAGCTCTCATAATCCTGCAGCGACTTCTGGTCGTAGTTATCCGTGACGTAAAGCACCGCTGTCTGATTGGCGGATGAGTCGCGGAATTGCAGCGCGCAGCTTGGGGCGTCGAAGGCGGCGGCGATGCGCTGCGCCATGCCATTCCACTGCGCAGGATTGAGGGCGGCTTCGTAAAGCGCCTCGACCAGGGTGGAAAATAGCACAACGTCCATACTCTGCCCCCGCCGGAAATATACCCTCTGTTTATGCGAGAAGATTAGCACCGGAATGCATCCAATAAAGAGAATGTTTATGCGCATAGCTCGTTCGAGTGATGCGCAATTAATAAACACCCCGATAGCCTAAACGGGTGGGGTGAGTAACAACTTTAAGTGAGGGTCATTTACACCCCATCCTCCAACCTAACCGGGAGACAACAATGAAATTCAGCATGTTTTGCGCCGCCGCTATTTTTGTTCTCGCCGCCCCCATGGTTCAGGCGGCGGAGAATCCGGCCGAGGTCGATGCGGTTGTCAGCGCCGTCACCGCCGCGAACCCCGACAAAGCCAAGCTGTGTGGCGGTGGCCCGGCGGGCATTCAGACTGCCGTGACCACCCAGGTCCGCACGCTGGCTGGTGCCGGCAAGATCAAGGGCAATCCCCAGGCCGTGGGCGCCGAGGCTGGCGCCAAGATCGGCCGTTCCTGCATGGGCGGCTGATCCCACCAGCCGGCCCATCCGCAAGCCGCTGTCCGGGTCATACCTATACCCCTCCCTCCGGATAGCGGCTTGTGTTGCCTTGTCCTGCCACCGTTCGAGAGACCGCCATGCCGCTGACACTGTCCCGGACCAGCCTGGTTTCAACCTGTATCCTGCTGCTGGCTGGCCCGCTGCTGACCGCCTGCGGCCCCACCAGTCGCGATGCCAAGCCGGTGACCACGGCGCTGCCGCCGGCACCGCTGCCGCAATACAAGATCGGTGATGAATTCACCTTCCGGGTCGGGCCGCTGGACGATGTGCAGCGCGTTGTTGCCATCGATGGCGACATCATCACCTACGAAAGCCGGGTGTTCGGCGTGATGAAGCACAGCCGGGCCTTCACCAATATGCCAGAATGGACCGGCAGTGGTTTCACCGGCGCGTTGAAGATGAAGACCGAAAGCCCGATGGATGCGATTTTCCCGCTGGCGCAGGGCAAATCGGTAAAATCGCGTGGCGTCAATGAGACGGGTGGCGCCAATCTGCCCTTCGAGGTTACCTGCACGGTGGAGGAATCCCAGAATATCGCGGTCACGGCCGGGCGTTTCGATACCATCCCGGTGGATTGCGTGTTCAAGCACGCCCAGGGGCAATACCATTTCAGCTACTGGTATGCGCCCTCGGTGGGCCATTGGGTGGCGGTAAGCCGCAATGGCCGCTACCACGAAATGATCTCCTACAAGCGGGCACCGTAACGAGGGGCTATGAAACGCTGCATTGCCATCGCGGGCATCAGCCTGCTGCTGGCGGGACTCATGCCCGCTGCGCCGCAGGCACAAGGTAAGCCCGATCCGGCCTTCGTCGAGAAGATTGTTGCGACACTGAAGGGCAAGTTTCCAGACATCAGCGTTTATTGCCAGATGGACGAGGATGCGCGGAAAAAGCTGACGGTGGATACCGTGCTCGACCTCGCCATCGCTGCCAAGGGCCGCTATGCCGAACCGGTGGCATCGGGCCTTGAAGCTGGCGCGCAGATGCGTACCGCCTGTGGTCGAGAGGCCAAGACCTTCACCGCCGCCGATATCGAAATGCTGTCGCCGGACCAGGTTCGCGCCAATGCCGCCAAGGCGGCGGATATCATTTATCCAACGGGGCCGGTCGAGCTGACGGCGGCGCGTCAGGGTGTCACCGCGATCTATAAGCCGGCGGGGCAGGGGCCGTTTCCGGCGCTGATTATCGTCAGCCGCTGTTCGGCTGGCGCTACTGATCCGGACCTGATCAATTGGGCGCATGAGACGGTGAAGCGCGGCTATGTCGCCTTCGTCCTGGACGCCATCGGCAGCCGCGGTATCGATACCATCTGCTATGGCCCGAAAGGTGGCGTCACCTACGAACGTATCGTGCGTGACGCAGCGCTGGCAGCGCAGCATCTGCGCGGTTTCGACTTCGTGGACAAACAGCGGATCGGTCTGACCGGGTTTTCCGTTGGCGGCATGACCGGGATGATGGCGGCAAGCAAACTGCTCGGCGAGACACTTGCTGCCGGCGACCGGATCAATGCGGTCGTGTCGGTTTATCCGGCCTGCGTCGCCGGCATGGGCGTGTTGCGCCAGGATATCGACAAGCCGATGCTGGTGCTGATGGGGGGCGCCGATACCGAGGCGCCGCCAGAGGAGTGCCTGCCGGGGCTGGAAAAGCTGAAGCAGGCTGGCGCGCCTGTGGAGTGGCATGTGTTTCCCAATGCCACTCATTGCTGGGATTGCCCAAGGATGAGCGGTTTTTCCAAGACCGACATTCGTGGCGCGAAGGTGGTCTATACCTACAGCGGTACGATTACCGCCGACACCGCCAACCGGCTGTTCGGCTTTCTCGACCGTGCCATGGCAAAGAATTAGGGCGGCAAGGGGTTGTAACTTCGCGCTTCGCTTTCAAGCGCCAAGCTGGTTTAATCCCGATGCTGCACGATGATCGGCCCTGGCTGGATAGGTGTTAAGTGCCAAAGCGGCTCTCTGTCGAGACCATAGCATTGGAAGCCATTGAGGTGATCTATGCCTCGGCTTTCGAGGATGGCCAATGGCAGCGTTTTGTTGACCGGCTGTGCCATCATTTCCCCGGCTTTGTCATTGCCGTGCGTTCATGGGATGAGCGGGCCTCGGCGGGGCGGGCGCTGAGCCTGACCGTCTCCGGCCTGCCACCCAGCCATGCCGCCTCCTATAACGATTACTACGTCACGACCAATCCCTGGGCTTTGTCGATCCCACAGATGACTGCCGGGCGCGTGCTGTTCGGCAGCGAGATGGTGAAGCCTGCGGATTTCTACAGGTCGGAATTCTATAACGACTGGGCCAAGCCGCTGGGGGTGGATTCCAGCTTCGGCTACCTGACCGAGCAGGATCCTGCCCGGCATCTGCTCTTCGCATCGCTGCAACGGGAAGCGGGCAATCGCCACTATGATGAGATGGAGCGGCTGATTGGGTTTATGGGACCGCATCTGCAGCGGGCCATGCGGTTGAACCGGCAATTCGACTTGCTGGCCGATGAACGACACTTGCGGGAAGCGGCCATGGACCGCTTTTCCACCGGCATCGTGATCGTCGATGATCAAGGCCGTCTGCTCTATGCCAACCAGGCTGCCGACGAGATATGCCGGCAGGATGATGGCATTACTTTCCGGCGCGGTCAGTTGCGGGTCGGCAACCGAACGGCCAACAGCCAATTGGCGCAGAGCGTTGCCCTGGCGGGGCGTGTGGGGCGCTATGCGAGCCTGACCGCACATACCCAGGCGGCCAGCATGGTCCGGGTGGAGCGGCCATCGGGCCTTAAGCCCTATGCGGTGATGGTGGCGCCGATGCCGGGAGCGGCCAAGGGCCTGCCCCTGGCGTGGCGCTCGGCCGTCATGCTGTTCATCAACGATCCTGAGCTGCGGCTCTCACCGGCGCCCGAGATGCTCCGCAGCCTGTATGGCCTGACGCCAGCGGAAAGTCGCCTGGTCATCGCCTTGCTGGAGGATTTGACGCTGGATCAGATCAGTGCCCAGTTTGGGATCAGCACTCACACGATCAAGGTGCAGATTCGGCAGGTCTTCGCCAAGACCGGCACCAGCCGCCAATCGGAATTGATCGGGCGTGTTCTGCACGATCTCTCATGCCGGCTGGTTGTCCCGCTGCATTGAAGCAGCAGGACAGCTCTGGCGCATCAGTCGATGATGCGCTTCTTCACGTAGGATCCGGGGGCGTCCTCGATGGCCTTGAGCTTGCCGTCACCCGGCACGCGCGCCTTCACCTTCGGACCGGACTTCGCCGAGAGCCAGGCATCCCAGTCCTCCCACCATGAGCCGGGATGCTCGGTGGCGCCCTTGATCCAGTCCTCGACCTTGGCCGGGTTGGTCTTGGTGTCGTTGGTCCAGTGCTGGTACTTCTTCGCCGCCGGCGGATTGATCACGCCGGCGATATGGCCGGAGCCGGCAAGCAGGAAGCGCACCGGGCCGGAATAAAGCTGCGATGCCTTGTAGACCGAGCGGAACGGCGCGATGTGATCCTCGCGGCTGGCCTGCAGGTAGACCGGAATCTTGATCTTGCGCAGGTCGATCTTCTGGCCGCCCAATTCCAGGCCGCCGGGCTGGGCCAGCAGATTGCGCTGATACATGTTGCGCAGATAGAAGCTGTGCATCTTCGCCGGCATGCGGGTGGCGTCGGCATTCCAGTACAGCAGGTCGAACGGGAAGGGCTCCTTGCCCAGCAGGTAGTTGTTGACCACGAAGGACCAGATCAGGTCGTTGGCGCGCAGCATGTTGAAGGTGTTCGCCATCTCGGTGCCTTCGAGATAGCCCTTCTGCGACATAAGCTCCTCGAAATACTTGATCTGCTCCTCGTCGATGAACACCGAGAGTTCGCCGGCCTCCGAGAATTCCACCTGGGCGGCGAAGAAGGTGACAGCCTTGATGCGGTTGTCGCCCTGCGCCGCCATCCAAGCCAGGGTGGAGGCCATCAGGGTGCCGCCGATGCAATAGCCGATGGCAGTGACTTCCTCTTCGCCGGTGGCCTGCTTCACCGCATCGAGGCCATCCAGGATGCCTTCGCGCATGTAGCTTTCGAAGGTCTTGTCCACATGGCGCTCATCGGGCTGGTTCCACGACACCACGAAAACGGTGTAGCCCTTCGCCACCATCCACTTGATGAAGGAATTCTCCGGCTTGAGGTCCAGGATGTAAAACTTGTTGATCCAGGGCGGCACGATGTAGAGCGGCCGCGTGTAGACCTCCTTGGTGGTCGGGCTGTACTGGATCAGCTGCATCAGGTCGTTCTGGTAGACAACCTTGCCCGGCGTGGTGGCTACATTGCCGCCGACCTCGAACGCCTTGGCATCCACCATCTTGATGTTCAGCTTGCCCTTGCCGCGCTCCAGATCCTCCAGCAGGTTGTGCAGGCCCTTGACCAAATTCTCGCCGTTGCTGTCGATGGTCGCCTTCAGCACTTCCGGATTGGTCATCACGAAGTTGGACGGCGCCATCGCATCGACGAACTGGCGGGTATAGAAATCCACCTTCTTACGTGTCTTGGCATCCAGGCCGTCGACATCGTTCACGGTCTTCTGCAGCCAGCGCGCGGTGAGCAGGTAGGATTGCTTGATGTAGTCGAACAGGTAGCTTTCGTTCCAGGCGGCATCTTTGAACCGCTTGTCGCCCTTTTCCGGCTGGGCGATCGGCTGCGCCTCCTGGCCCATGAAGCGCTGCGCCGAGGAGGTCCACAGCTCGGTATAGGCCCGCCACAGCTCGACCTGGGCTTCCACCAGCTTTTCCGGGTTGGTCATCATCTTCGCCGTCATTTCCATGAAGGCGGAGCCGATGTTGAGCGGGTCCGGGGCGATGGCGGCCGGGGAGGGCAGCGGTTCGCTACCCTGGCGGGCAAGGAATTCGGAAACCAGCTTCTGGCTCTGCTCCGCGATCTCGTTCCAGTTCTTGGCCCATTCGGTCGGGTCGGGAAGCTTCACGCCACTGTCTGGTTGCTTGTTCATCCGACTATCCCTATTCTCTCACCCCGTTTCCTCCGGGCGGTCGGCCTTATTCATGGCGCGCTCGCCCGCCGCCGCTTGGCGCCGGAACATGAGGTTACGGGATTGTGGGTAATGCCCGCAAGCCATGATGCTACAAGGCAGATTGGCGCGGGGTAGGTTTCGAGGAGTTCGGTGATGAGCAGCAAGAGCCAGTTCACGGCAGAGACGACCAAGCGCCCGACTGGCGCCCGTGCCGCCATGCTGGCTGCTGCCTTTGCCGCCCTGCTGGTCCTGCCCGGCTGTTCCACCGTGTCCGACGCGGCGAGCTGGGCCAACCCGCTGAACTGGTTCGGCGATGATGATCCGGTCGCTACCCAGCAGGCTACCAAGCCGGCCACCGCCGCAACCGATGAGCGGTTCCCCAATCTCGGCCGCGTGCCGCCGCGCCCGGTGGAGCAGTCGAGCAGTGCCGACCGCCGCCAGGCCATGGGTACGCTGGCCGCCGACCGCAGTAATGCGCGGTATACGGACGAAGAGCTCCGTGCCCGCCCGGCCACCGGCAACCAGGTGCCGCCGGCCCCGGCCGCGCCGCAGACCCAGCTTCCCGGCTTGCCGGGCCAGGCCCAGGGTCAAATCCAGGCCAACCAGCAGCTCCAAGGCGGCGCCGTGCCGGCGCAGCAGATGCAGCGCCTGGCCGCGGGCCGCAACGATCCGGTCGGCCAGCGGGCGGTGAATGCCCCGGCCGCCCAGGCCGCGCCGCAGCAGCCAGCTTACCAGGCCCCCGCATATCAGGCGCCAGCCAACGCCGCCAATATGGGTTCGGTCTACGCCGCCAACCTGCAGGCTTCCGCCGCCACCGTGCTGCCGCCGAACCTGGCCCAGAGCCAGCCGCAGCTTGCCCAGCCGGCCGGAACCCAGGTTGCAGGGCTGGGTGGGGCCGGCGCCGTGCCGGCTTCGGCTACCATGCAGCCTGGCGGTCGCCAGCTTCTTGCCGTGGTGCGGTTCGCGGCCAATTCGGCCGTCCTGGACGCGCGCGATCGTGAATTGCTCAAGAATGTGGCCTTCTATCAGAAGGGCGTCGGTGGCAAGGGCCGCCTTCGGGTCGTCGGCTATGCCTCGGCAACCATCGAAGCTGCCGATATCAGCGCCAAGCGGGCCCAGAGCGCGGGTGCCGAACTGCAGAAACATTACGTGCCGGCCAACATGATGATTCTGGAGGCCAGGGCAGAGGGAGCCCCGGCCTATACCCAGGCCGCCGCAGGCGCTACCGCCGAACAAAGCCGCCGCGTCGAAATCTATCTCGAAAATTAGACCACATTGAGCTAGATAGCAGCGGCGGCACGGGGCTCCACCGAGTCCCGCTTTTGTCGTTTCTGGCGGCTCATTTCTCCCAGACTGGAACCTACGCCATGGATACCGAGTTTTACCGCATCAAGCGCCTGCCGCCCTACGTGTTCGAGGAAGTCAACCGGATGAAGGCCCAGGCGCGTGCCCAGGGCGAGGACATCATCGACTTCGGCATGGGCAACCCGGATAATTCGACCCCGCCGCATATCGTCGCCAAGCTGGTGGAAGCGGCGCAGAACCCGCGTGCCCACCGTTATTCCTCCAGCCGTGGCGTGCCCGGCCTGCGCAAGGCGCTGGCGAATTACTATGGCCGCCGCTTCGGCGTGACGCTGGATGCCGATAAGGAATGCATCGTCACGCTCGGTTCCAAGGAGGGCCTGGCCAATCTCGCCATGGCGATCTCGGCGCCGGGCGATACCGTGCTGGTGCCGAACCCGAGCTATCCGATGCATGCCTTCGGCTTCATCATCGCCGGCGCCAATGTGCGCTCCGTGCCGATCGGCCCGGGCTTCGATTTCTTTGCCGGCCTGGATCGCGCCTACCGCCACAGCGTGCCGGCGCCGATCGCGCTGATCGTCAGCTTCCCGGCCAACCCGACCGCGATGACCGTCGATCTCGACTTCTACGCGGCGGTGGTGGATTTCGCCAAGAAGCGCAACATGTGGATCATCTCTGACCTGGCCTATTCGGAGATCTATTTCGATGGCAACCCGCCGCCCTCGATCCTGCAGGTGCCGGGTGCGCGCGATGTCGCCATCGAATTCACCTCGCTGTCCAAGACCTACAACATGCCGGGCTGGCGCATCGGCTTCGGTGCCGGCAATGCCAAGCTGGTCGGCGCGCTGGCCCGCGTGAAGTCCTATCTCGATTACGGCGCCTTCACGCCGATCCAGGTGGCGGCCACGGCGGCGCTGAACGGGCCGCAGGATTGCGTCGAGGAAATCCGTGGCGTCTACAAATCGCGCCGCGATGTGCTGGTGCAGGGCCTGACCCAGGCCGGTTGGGAAATCCCGAACCCGAATGCCTCGATGTTCGCCTGGGCGCCGATCCCGGAACGCTACGCCCATCTCGGCTCGGTGGAGTTCTCCAAGCTGCTGCTGCGCGAGGCCAAGGTGGCGGTGGCGCCGGGCATCGGCTTCGGCGAATACGGCGACAACTTCGTCCGTCTCGCCTTTGTCGAGAATGAGCACCGTACGCGCCAGGCGGTGAAGAATATCAAGCGCCTGCTGGGTTCGCCCTCCAATCAGGAAGAGGCGCCGTTGAAGAAGGTGGCTGGCTGATGGCTCGTTCTGCATCGTCCAAGCAGTCGCCGTTGCGCGTTGGTATCGCCGGCCTCGGCGTTGTCGGCGCTGGTGTGGTGCGCCTGCTGCATGAACAGGCCGGCCTGCTGGCCGCGCGCGGCGGCCGCCCGATCCAGGTGGTGGCGGTTTCAGCGCGCGACAAGCGCAAGAAGCGCGGTCTGCCGGCAGGTCAGTGGCGCTGGTACAGCAATGCCGTCGATATCGCCAAGGATCCCGATGTGGATGTGGTGGTCGAGCTGATCGGCGGCTCCGGCGGCGTTGCCAAGGAACTCTGCGAAACCGCGCTGCGCAACGGCAAGGGCGTGGTGACGGCGAATAAAGCCCTGCTTGCCATGCAGGGCGACAAGCTGGCGCTGGCTGCCGAGCAGGCCGGCGTGCCGCTGGCTTTCGAGGCGGCGGTGGCGGGCGGTATCCCGATCCTCAAGGCGCTGCGCGAGGGATTGGCCGGCAACAACGTGAAGCGCGTGCACGGCATTCTCAACGGCACCTGCAACTACATCCTCACCGAGATGCGCGAGAAGGGCGGCGATTTCAGCGCCGTGCTCGCCGATGCGCAGAAGCTCGGCTATGCCGAGGCCGATCCGAGCTTCGATGTCGATGGCATCGACGCCGCGCATAAGCTGACCGTGCTGACCGCACTGGCCTTCAACACCAAGGTCGATTTCAAGGCCGTGCATGTGGAAGGCATCCGCCATGTCTCGGCGGTGGATATCGCGTTCGCGCGCGAATTCGGCTACCGCATCAAGCTGCTGGCCATCGCGCGCCGTACGCCGCGCGGCATCGAACAACGTGTGCATCCCTGCATGGTGCCGGCCAACACGCCGATTGCCCATGTCGATGGCGTGTTCAACGCCGTTGCCGCCGAAGGCGATTTCGTCGGCCCGGTGATGTTCGAGGGCCGGGGCGCCGGCCAGAACCCGACCGCTTCGGCCGTGGTAGCCGATCTCGCCGATATCGCCGCGGGTCGCAGCGGCTTCGCCTTCGGCGTGCCGGCGGCGAAGCTCGGCAAGCTCAAGTCAGCAGCGATGGCCGATCATGTCGGCCGCTATTATATCCGCCTGCTGGTGAAGGACCGGCCGGGCGTGCTGGCCGATGTTTCGGCGGTGCTGCGCGACCACAAGATCTCGATTGAAAGCCTGGTGCAGCGTGGCCGTGCCGAGGGCGAGAATACCCCGGTGGCGGTGCTGCTGATCAGCCATGAAGCCCGCGAGGCCGATATGGTGCGGGCACTGAAGCGGATCGCCAAGCTGCGCTCCATGCAGGAAGCGCCGCGCCTGATCCGTATCGAAACGCTGTGAGGCAATGATGGCCAAGGCGAAGGCGGCGAAGAGCATTTCGATGGAGCGCAACTTGACGCTCGAAGCCGTGCGCGTGACTGAAGCCGCCGCCATTGCCGCCGCCGGCCTGATCGGCCTGGGTGACGAGCAGGCCGCCGACGAAGCCGCCTCGGCGGCGATGCTGAAGGCGCTGGAAGCCGTGAACATCGCCGGCAAGGTGGTGATTGGGCTGGGTGAACGTGATGACGTGCCGCGCCTGTTCGTCGGCCAGGAAGTCGGCAGCGGCAAGGGGCCGGCCATCGATATCGCGCTGGATCCGCTGGAAGGCACCTCCAATGCCGCCAAGGGCGCACCCAATGCGATGGCGGTGATCGCGTTTGCCAATGCCGGCTGCTTCCTGCATGCGCCGGATGTCTACATGGACAAGATCGCGGTGGGTGCCGGCCTGCCGCCCGGCGTGGTCGATCTTGATCGCAGCCCGGCCGAGAATCTCAAATCCCTGGCGGCGGCCAAGAATGTCGCGGTATCCGATCTCACTGTCTGCATCCTTGATCGCCCGCGCCATATGGAACTGATCAACGCGGTGCGCGCCACCGGCGCCCGCGTGGCGCTGATCTCGGATGGCGACATTGCCGGCGTCATCGCCACCACCGACAGCGATACCGGCATCGACATCTACATGGGCTCTGGCGGCGCGCCGGAAGGCGTGCTGGCAGCGGCGGCCCTGCGCTGCATCGGCGGCCAGATGCAGGGCCGGCTGATCTTCCGCAACGAGGATGAGCGTTCGCGCGCCCGCCGGCTCGGTATCGAGAAACTGGACCGCAAATACGAGATCACCGACCTGGCCTCGGGCGACGTGATCTTCGCCGCCACCGGCGTCACTGATGGCTCGCTGCTGTCCGGCGTCAAACGCGCCGCAGTCGGCCACAAGGTGCATTCGGTCTCGATGCGCTCCGAGACCCGCACCATCCGCCGCATCGAGGCGGTGATCCTGCACGCGCTCGATTGAGCGATGCAGCCGCAGCCGGAAGCCTTCCTCGGCGTCAATAAATCCCTGCAGGGGCGGCGCTGGCGGCTGCGCAGCGGCGATGACCGCATCGGCTTGGCTTTGGCGCAGCGCGCCGGCCTGCCGGAAATATTGGGCCGCGTGCTGGCCGGGCGCGGCGTTGACCCGGAGACGGTGGAGGATTTCCTCAAGCCCTCGCTGCGCCGCCTGCTGCCCGATCCCTCGCGCTTTCACGACATGGATACGGCGGCCACGCGGCTGGCCGTGGCCATCGAGCGCAACGAGCGGGTGGCGGTGTTCGGCGACTATGACGTGGATGGCGCCACCTCCTCGGCGCTGCTGAAGCGGTTCTTCTCGGCCATCGGCCGGCCGCTGCGGGTCTATATCCCGGACCGCCAGAAGGAAGGCTATGGCCCGAACGCACCGGCGATGCGCAAGCTGGCAGAGGAGGGCGTGCGCGTCGTCGTCACGGTCGATTGCGGCACGCTGTCCTTCGAGCCGCTGGCGGAAGCCAAGAAGCTCGGCCTCGATGTGGTGGTGATCGACCACCATCTCGCCGAACCGCATCTGCCGGAAGCGGTGGCCGTGGTGAATCCCAATCGCCTGGATGAGCAGCCCGGCCACGGCCAGCTTGCCGCCGTCGGCGTTGCCTTCCTGCTGCTGGTGGCGTTGAACCGCGCTTTGCGCCAGCGCGGCTATTATGCGCAAGGCGCGGAGCCGGACCTGCTCAGCTGGCTCGATCTGGTGGCGCTCGGCACGGTCTGCGATGTCGTGCCGCTCACCGGCCTAAACCGCGCCCTGGTGACGCAAGGCATCAAGGTGCTGCGCGGGCGCGGCAATGTCGGCCTGGCGGCGCTTGCCGATGTCGCCGGTCTGAACGAACCGCCCGGCGCCTATCATCTCGGCTTCCTGCTCGGGCCGCGCGTCAATGCCGGTGGCCGCGTCGGCCTGTCCGATCTCGGCGCGCGGCTGCTCGCCAGCGACGATCCGCGCGAGGCGGCCAATCTGGCGCGCGAACTCGACCGCCTGAACAAGGAGCGCCAGGAGATCGAGCAGCTTGTGCTGGCGGATGCCATGCTGGCGCTGCAAGCCATCCCTGATGAGGCGCCGTTGGCGCTGGTGGCTGGCGCGGGCTGGCATCCCGGCGTGATCGGCATTGTCGCCGCGCGGATCCGCGAGGCGGCGGGGCGGCCGAGCTTCGTGCTGGCGATTGAAGACAACGGCCTTGCCAAAGGCTCGGGCCGTTCGGTGCCGGGCGTCGATCTCGGCGGCGCCGTGGTGGCGGCGAAGCAGGCCGGCCTACTGGTGAATGGTGGCGGCCATGCCATGGCGGCGGGACTCACGGTGGCAGCCGATGGCATCCAGGCGCTGAACGATTTCCTCAGCGCCCGGTTGGCGCCACAGGTGGCCAAGGCCGGCGCCGATGCCAGCCTCGGCCTCGATGGCGCGCTGCATGTCGGCGGCTGTTCGACGGAACTTTACGAGAAGCTTGAAATGCTCGGCCCCTATGGCTCGGGCAATGCCGAGCCGCGCTTTGTCATCACCCGCGCCCGCATCCTGCAGGCCGATGTGGTGGGCGAGCGCCATCTGCGCCTGCTGGTCTGTTCGGAAAGCGGCGACGGGCCACGGCTGCGCGGCATCGCCTTCCGCGTCATGGATGGCGGCGGCAGCGCCAAGGGTTCGGAACTTGCCGAGGCGCTGATCGCGGCCCGCAGTACCGGCCGCCCGATGCATCTCGCCGGCCATCTGCGCGCCGATTACTGGCGCGGCGAGCGCCGCATCCAGCTTGTGCTGGAAGACGCCGCTCACGTGGCGTGAATAACCCGGATTTTCAAGAAAAATAGGTGGCGACCCCTACGGGAGGCGGCGACCCTTATTTTATGTTGTTGTAAATCAGTAACTTGCTTTGCGGGCGGCTGATCGATGTAGATAGTAAAGTAGATAGTTGGTTTGAACGAAATTGGGAAGCGAGCTCTCGGCTCTATACACTATTGCGATGCATGTTTGGGTTAGAGAGACAGTACTATTGAAACCACAGTCTTAAGTCTATCTATGCACTTCTTTGTATGACTGCCGAAACAGTGAGTCAGCTACTGACTTACCATACAGTAGGACATAGGCACATACTGGCAAATTGGTAAGTGGGCGTGAAGTGAGGGGGAATTCGAATTTTCGCTTTGATACATGCGGCTTTGTGATCGGTTTCGTGTATCCCCCCTTTAATCTCCGAATATCCCGCTTCATCCCTCCTGCTGATGCCCAGTTGATTACTATTTTCTGGGCTCCGACTTAGCCAGCAAAGACTCTACAGTGTGCAACCCAACACACCTAAAAATGAGCAAGACCAGCATTGCCGCGCTACCTATCCCGACCACCGCCGAACGTGGCACGGTCGCTGCGTGACAAGTTGGCATATTCGCCAGCGTGCAGTCGTAGCCAATTGTGGGTCAGCATTACCCGGAGCCCGGGGCCTAACGGGGGAATCACGATCTCCACGATTTTGGGGAAGCGGTGCTCAAGCTGGTGCTGAGTGGGACGGCCTTGGTATCGGGTCATGCGTTGGGGGGCTCGCTGTCTTGAACTTCCTTTCATGCGTGGCTGAAGCAGATCAGCTTGTTCGGCTTCGGCTTGTTGATGACTGGATCGCTGGCGAGCGCACGGCCGGAGGGGCACATCGGGCACCGTGCCCTGTCGTGAATGTCCTCCTGCCTGGCCGCTGCACCCGGAGCCCGGACGGCCCGTCTCAGGTCCACCTCCCAGCGACCACCGCACTGGTCGCGGATGGCTTGCAAACCGATCCAAAACCGGATGCACTCCACTAGAGCTCTCATAATATTGATCATATTCCCAACAAGAATATAAAGGGAGCATGAGTCGATACGGGTTCTGAGCCGGATACGGGGTTACGCACATCTTTTCATAGCCGGGGCCGAGACACCGGGACGGGATCATCCCATTCTAGCTCCCACTCTCCGGGCGGCATCGGCTCGGGGTCGGGCTGGTCTTCGGGCCGGGGATGGGCGTCGTTATCCCACCAATGGTCGATCAAGGCGAGAGCTTTCCCCATGCCGAACCGGACGGCAAGTCGGACGCCAGATGGGGAGCAGATCGAGATAGAGCCGTCTTCGTATTCGACGAGGATGTAGCCGCGATAGCGACCGAAGCGGCGAACGGTTCTGGGGGAAAGGTTGTCGGCCATGATGGGATTCCGTATGCGTTGAACTTGCAGCCGGGCGGCTGCTCTCCAAATATAGTCCGGGTGCTTGAAAGAGATGGCATCGGTCAATGTGTGGACGGATAGGACAGACCAGTGAGGTGGCCCGCTACGCCGAACCCCTAGGCGTGCGGTGGCGGCTGCCCAACACAGGTCCGCGTTATAATCTCTGCCCGATCCAGCAGGCGGTGGTGTGTCGGGTAAATCCCGAAACGGGGGAGGGCAGCCTTGACCTGCTCCACTTCGGCCTTGTGCCTAGCTTCATGCCTGACAAGCAGAAGCAGGCGAACATGATCGACGCCAAGTCGGAGACTGTGGCGACGCTGCCCAGTTACAGGGTAGCATTCAAGAAGCGTCGCGGACTGCTGCCTGTCGATTTGTTCTACGAGTGGCGAGCAGAGGGGAAGGTGAAACGGCCCCTACTAATCCGCAGCCAGGATCAAGCCCCGATGATGATAGCCGTGATCTGGGAAGGCTGGAAGGATTCACCAGAGAGTGGCTACAGCGGGTGGTACAAGACATTCTCAATCCTCACCACGACGGCGAATTCGCTGATGGCAACGATCCATGATCGGATGCCGGTGATTTCAGACGAACAGGATTGGGAGGCGTGGCTCGATGAAGTCGAGGGTGATCCGTAACCGCTATTTCAGCCTTACGATCCCGATCTTATGGAAGCATTACCAGTGAGCCGCAATGTGGGAAACGTCAAGAAAGACCACACTGATTTAATAGAACGGATCGCAGCATGACAAAGAAGCCAGTGGTGTTCGATATATCTCATCCGGACGTAAAGCGAACGTTCGGCGTGTATAATTACATGGACAATGAATCGGACCGGGGAAAAGTCCTGGTCATAATTGCAAGCATTGATGAAACATTACGCCAGATGGTGCTGGCGCACTTAATCGATGCAGAAGAATCTCAGAAGATTGTTGGGATTGACGGCGCACTAGGCCCGTTGGTTGCGCGTGCGCGTATGTGTTACGCGCTAGGATTCATCAGCAAGTGCGAATACGAAGAGATAAAGACATTAGCGAAGATCAGAAACGAGTTCGCACATAAGCCCGATTGCTCGTTCGATGAACCGGCAGTGGTGAAGTTGTGTTCGAAATTGTCGACTGAGTTTTCCAGCAAAGACCTGAAGTACACGCCAGCACAAAAATTTTGGCATTCAACGCAAGTGATCAACGTCACACTCGGGACGAGGCCAAGTCGCATTAAGAAGCAGAAGCCGATGAAATAACACGATACGACGCTCCGCATTACGATGCAGGGCCCAAAGGAATAATCATGAGCCGACAGAAAGATTTGTTCGCGGGAAACATGACCGCCGAAGCTAAAGGCGGAAGCGAGAAGCCAATTCGACGACTCGTGGAAAGCGCGTTGGACTTCCTTGATCGGGCCGCGAAAGAAATAGAAACACACCCGAAATACTCGATCATCAATTTCGCCACTGCAATCGAGCTGATGTTCAAAGCAAGATTGATGAAAGAGCATTGGACGCTGGTGGTTGAGCACCCATCAAAAGCGATACAACGAGATTTCTACGAAGGTAAGTCGAAGACGGTTGGAACAGATGATGCGATCCTTCGCCTCCGAAATGTATGTGGCGAGAATATTCCGGACGATGCTAAGGCAGCATTTAAGTCGATTGCCGAGAACAGGAACCGTGTCATTCATTTCTACCACGAGGCGGCAACCAAGAGGGCAAAGCCATCAGAGATCGAAGCAGTTATCAAGGAACAGTGCTTGGGCTGGTACCACCTCGAACGACTGCTGAAGAGTTGGGGGAAGCCGTTCTCCAAGTACGGGGTAGAGATCACTGCCGTTGACAAATTGATGCGCCAGAATTGGCAGTATCTAAAGGCGGTGTATGACAGCGAATTGCCGGAAATACAAAACGATCAGAAGAAAGGCATCAAGTACGAGGAGTGCGGTGGTTGTCAGTTCGTGGCTTCGAAGGAGTCGAGCGTAACTGATATGATCCTCGACCTTGATTGCCAAGTGTGCGGGCTGCACCAGCGCTATGTCGAATTCAAATGCTCGACCGTAGGATGTGGCAGCACAATACGAATGGAGGCCGACCACGGAACACAGGGCATATGCAAATCATGTGGGCATACGCTGACCAGCTCTGAGATCGCCGATGCCCTCAATACGGAAGACGTTGATCATGAAATGACGACCGGTGCTAAGAACTGCGTTTACTGTATCGGTGTAGATACCGTGGTGAAGCATAAAGAGGTTTATGTCTGCACCGAATGTCTGAGTGTAGAACCGACAATCGCCACCTGTGGCTGGTGCAATGAAATGCAAATGGGTGGCGGTGATCTAGAGGGTAGTAGCTATACCGGCTGTGAATTCTGCGATGGTAAAGCTGGGTGGGATAGAGATTAATCGACAAAGTCCATGGGGGTAGGGACAATGCGGACAAATCTGATTCTGTCAGTTGCTATCAGCGCGCTACTGCTGCCCTACATTGGCGTATGGGCATTGCTCAATTTCGGCGGCGAACTCCTAAAAAATGCAAACTCAACGCTGATAGGCGCTATGGTGGGCTCATCGTTGGCGGTCGGGTCATCGGCGTTCATTTGGCTACTGACATATTGGCAGAAGGTGAGCGAAGCCGAGAAGGCTAAGCGAAACTTTCGGCAAGCACTGTGGACTGAAATCAGCAGCCTATATGGAACCGCATACGACGAAGCTCAATGGTGGAAGAACGAAGCTGCCGAAAGCCGGTATGGCGCGACTGAAAAACGGTTGCTTAATCATTTTCAGGCCGGTGTGCTCAATGCAAATCTCGCCCGGATCACCGACATTAAGCCACGAGTTGCTGATAGTTTAATTGCTCTGCGTGCATTCACACTGATCCTTCCTGAGAAGATTGAGTTCTACTACGAGGTGGAGGACAAAATCCTTGCCGGGGTGAAAGCGGACTGCATGACCGAGGTGGTGGCTATAGAAATTCTGACTCGCAATAAGAAAAAGATGTGCGACTTCTTGATGCGGCTTGCTGGGGGAGGTCGCAAATGCAGCCAACTGCTCGACCAAGACGGAGACTTTGAAGAAGAGCGGGCTAGATCGTTCAATCCTAAACACTGGGCGCTTCGCAAGGCATCCGACGATGAAATGAATAATGAGCTGGACGAACTCAACGTAAAGCTCGAAACCCGAGACCCATTTTCGATGTGACGGGGGCATTATGACTGTAGGGAATTGTCCGCTCTGCGCGAAACCTGCATCGGTAGATCACCGTCACACGAACATGCATTTCGAATGCGAAGGCTGTGGGAATTACCAGTTCTTTCTGCCGCTGGCGAATACAATACTGCGCCTAAACGATGATGAGAAGATAAAGCTAAGTTGTTGGCTCAGGTGGCAGTCGGACAGAGGTATGCCGGTCACCATAAGCGGCGAGCTTTTGAATCAAATTGAAGCGTTTCCGGTGCCGAGCGTACAGGAGCGAGCCAACAATTTATTGATGGCATTCGCAGCGGCGATAAAGACGATAGACCAGAAAATATCACCAAACACGCTGTACTTTCAACGGAAGGCATTCACTGGAAGGGAGCGGGAGGTTCGATACTTACTGAATTTCCTTAGCGAAGAAGGTTTTGTCACAATCCAAGCCGGTGGGACCTTATTAGACACGACGATTGGGGTAACGCCGAAAGGGTTTTCCCGCGTTGAAGAATTGAGGGCGAAGGTACCAGCCTCCGATCAAGGTTTTGTCGCAATGTGGTTCGGTGATGCCGTAGCAGAGGCGTTCACGGCTGGGATCGCGCCCGCGCTTCTGGATGCTGGCTATCGAGCATTTCGCGTCGATCAGAAGGAGCACGTCAATAAGATCGACGATGAGATTATTATGCAGATTCGTCGGTCAAAGTTTGTCGTTGCGGATTTTACGGGGCATAGGGGAGGGGTCTACTTCGAATCCGGCTTCGCCATGGGCCTCGGCCTGCCGGTGATCTGGACCTGCCGCGAAGATGCAATGGGCGACCTCCATTTCGATATACGCCAGTACAACACCATATCGTGGCAAGCGCCTGCTGACCTACGCGCAAAGCTTTCTCGTCGGGTCGAGGCAGTTGTGGGGCGGGGCCCCGTGAGATGACGGAACCGCAACCAGAAGACATTCTGGAATCTGTCACGGAACAGCTAGACCAGCTTGTCGCGGAAGGCAAGATCACGACGCTTCAAGCGCGAATGGCTGTCGAAGATATTTTGCACGAAATGACGGTCACAGTTTATGAAGAGATATACAAAAATATTCCAAAGTATGTTTCGAAGCGGGAGCGTGAAGACCGAGGCTTTCTGACAAGACATAAACGTCATTGGGGAAAGCCGTTCAAGCTATTAAAGGCACTGGTCATCTACGCCGAAGACGTGGGGTCGAGTTTTAACAACAAGTATCGGCAGCAAGCATTCGATTCAACTGACTATAAATTTGAAGCTATGGTGGGTTTGCACGCGCGATCCATTTTGATCGCTAATGAAATCTTGTGCTTGCTAGAGAGTGGGCTTGCCGATGGAGCGTTTTCAAGATGGAGGAGTCTTCATGAGTTGTCGGTAGTGGGGGCCTGCATCTTCGGTAGCGATCAAGAGGTGGCGAAGCGCTACCTGTTGAATGTGCATGTGCAGAACTATTACGCGATGCGCCAGCACCAAAAGCACCACAAGAAGGCGAATCTTGGGGAATTCTCAAAGGAAGAGATTGAGCATATAGAGGTGTTATTTAAGCATGTTCAGGATGCCTACCCCGGCGAAGTAAAGGGTGACTACTGGTGGTGCAAGCCAGTCATCAAGAAAGATAAACCGAACTTCGCTGACATCGAAGAATGCAACGGTATGGATCATTGGAGGCCGCGCTATAAGTGGGCGTCGCAATACATCCATGGAAACTTCAAGCCACATCACACTTTGCTAGGAATGGCGGGCGAGAACGCGCAAGTGATGCTTGTTGGGCTCAGCAACAGGGGGCTTACCGATCCGGCCCATTCGATGGCGATAAGTCTAATTCAAATAACCTCCGCCCTGATCTTGCAACGTCCTATTACCGAGCACATTGTTATGGCAAGGGCGCTACAAGATTTGTGTGAGAAAGTCGGCGAAGCGTTTCTTTCTACTGAACGCCGATTGACCCGACTACATGAGAAGAGGCTGCAACGGGAAGCGGCCAAGCAGGTCTCGAAGTGAGCCAGTTGCGTGCATAACAGCGTCTGAGACATGGGGCGAATGTGCAGTGCAGGCTCAGCGACGATCGAGAATTCGAAATTAGCAACGACTGATTGGGAACGGCTGGACTTGTCGGGTTAAAGCCCAACCGTAATGCCTTCCCGGCTGCAGTCCCCGCCGACAGTCCATTGAATGATTTGCCAATCGATCTGATGGAGATTGGGCAAGTCAGGCCACCGCAACGCCCGCCGTGGTTTGCCGGGCTGGACAGGGCGAGGACGATCCGGCTCCTAAGCGGCCTAGTCAGCGGTGTGATGCTTGAGCCCATCCATGTTCAGCCTGAGCAAGGCGAGTATGCCTTCACCGTTCTACACAACTTCCATCGCTCCTACGTCTCAGTTGCTGCGGGTTTCACTCACTTGCCGGTGTGCTTCCCTCGCGCACGCGCGTTATATGATATCGACCGCTTGGGGCGGTTTTCCACCATCACGCTTGGGGGCTATGCGCTGTGGTGATGCCCCGGTGATGCCCGAACCCACGCACACTGGATAAGGCGAGTCCGATCAAGCGGTTATCGCTTGTCCATCGTGTATGCCTCATAACCACAGATATATACTCAGAGTCCGAAACCTTTGTTGTTGTTATCCGCAGAAAGGAAAGCGGCGGTATCGTGCTTGCATATCTGCACAACACCCTCACTAAGAACCCGTAACAGAGTGATTGCCACAACACGATGGTGCGGGCTTCGTGAATATCAGGACAGATGGCACAGCAACGACTATCGATGGCTTCTACTGGACCAATAGGAATTGGGTTAGTGGATGGAATACGGCAGGCGCCGTGGTATGGTGCAAAGTGTAATTCTCGCGTCATTACGAGTTTTTGTATGTGATTGTGGAGGGGGCAATGGTTGAGAACATCTATCGCGCGAGCGTTCAATATAACGACTGGAAGGGCACTGCAGCTGCTGACGATGCTGATAAGAATAGCCTTTCCGACCTGCTCACAGAACGCGGACTAATGAATGAGGGTGAATTCCTCCTGTCTGCACACTTGTGGGTGGGCGAGGTCCATGGCGGAGAGCTTGGCTCCGTGTTCGTTTGCGCGACGATAACCCAGCTATCGAACGCAGATGCAGTGGAGAGCTTGGTCCGCGCTAATTGTGGCCCGCTGCCGGTTAAGCGTGTTGAGCTTGAGCTATCGCTCGGCGAGTTCGTTGTGTTGTTCAAGCGATTCGCCGTAGTGCTGACTTCGAGAGACCTTAACCTTACTGATTTTAAGTATAGCTATGAGGATTAGGTAGAGCGCCCATCTAGAGCTAGTTATTGTCTTTCAGAAGCGCCGACTAAAGCCGGAGAGTACCCAGCTTATGACCATGAGTGCGATAAGCGCTGTGACAGGCACTAGAGCACCAACGATTACATATTGAAGATAGCCCGGCCTTGTAGCTGGGTGGTAGAAATACATAGGGTCATCGCAATAGGGCTTCCTAATAAAAGCGCAATCAACATTTCTTTCTTTATACTCAGGAAGATCGAGGGCCTGCCTTACAATGCCTTCATTCATTGTAAGCCATTTAGGCAACATCACTTCGATGTTCACATTGCCTTTGATGGTGTAGCGACTCACCTTTGAAGAGCGATCCCACTCCTTGTAGGCATATAGCGCAGCCCCTCCAGCCCATACTACCGTTGCAATGAGCCACAGTCTAATCAGCCCCCTTTTTATATTCGTTGCAATATCCTTTAATTTTCATCTCATTCACTCACTTCACTGTCCCCACTAACAACAATAACAAAAGGGACCTTTAACGGCTTTTTTGAAATCGCGCTTTCTCTACCCCCAGGGGTCTGTTTTTCAGACCTTGGAACTCCTACCCGGCCAACACCCGCAAGACCTGGGCAGGTGACCACTGGCTTGACTGTCGGGCGGTCTTGATGCCTCGTTCAGTCAGCTCTCTCGCAAGCGCATTAGCGCTGGTAATGCCATTAGCGCGCATTTCCTCGATAGCAGGCAGCACCCTTGCCCGGAAACCTTCAGCGGCCTTCTGGCGAGCTTCTAGGCCCATCGCCGGGTCAACCTTGGCACCGCCACGGTAGCCGCCTAGGCGTTTCCCACGGGCTTTGGCGGCTTGTAGGGCTGCCTTGGTACGCTCGGATATCAGGCCCCGCTCTAGCTCGGCTACAGCGGCCATCTGCTGCAACAGGAAGCGGCCCACCGGACCAGGCGGCACATTCGGCAGGTCGCAGAACACCACGTCTACGCCGCTATCGACCAGGGACATGAGGAACTGAGCGTTGCGGGAGAGCCGGTCCAGCTTGGCGACGACCAGCGTAGCGCCCATGAGGCGGCACTTATCCAGCGCCCTCTTAAGCTCAACGCGGTCTATCCGCTTGCCGCTCTCCACCTCGACATATAGAGGCAACACCAGAGAGCCGTTGGGCAGGCGGGTGACGTATTCCCGGATGGCCTGTTCCTGGGCCTGCAAGCCAAGGCCGCTAGCGCCCTGTTTGGCGGTCGAGACGCGGACGTAACCGATGCAGGGCTTTGCTGAGGCAGTCATATCGTATCTGTCTATGGTCGTTGTCTGTAATGATATTGACGTTAAAGACAATTCCTCAAGATGGCAATATAAAAATTAAAAGGGCTATTTTCGATACAATTACAACATTCCAGAGCATAAGACCGCAAAGTAATAACCCAGGTTTCTGGCGGTTATTCATCGTAAGTATTTGTTCTATAATAAGGATGGCGCCAGTTTGTACTTAAGAAGGTGCGCTACGACTGTGTCATATATTCACGGAGGCTGGGGCATTGAGAAACAATACTAATGACGCGGCTCAACAAGGCGTCGAACAACTTGAGCCAGCCGAGTTCCGCTACGATATGGATATTGTTTCGGGCGTTCGGCAGGTAGGCCGGAAGCCTCGGGTTGCCATGGCTCATCTGTCTGTGGATGCGATGACAGGCCAGGGCAGCCGGTCGGTAGGCATCGCCCTAGAGACAACCGTTGAGGGCGTCACAGAGCAGCTTGCCGGTGTTGAAAAGTTGGTAGCCGAGGCCGAGCACCTAAAGGCGGCTATCGGGCTGGCTATCTCTGTGGCGCGAGGTAACTAGCCCAGATGCAAGCGCTATATATAGTGCCATTGGCATCCCAATTGACGCAATATCTGCGATTACCTCACGCTAAATATATACAAGGAAACGTGTTTTTTTATCGAGGTTCGCATGTCGGCTGAGCAAGATAGACCTAGCCCGGCGGAACAAGAGCCAAGCGACAGCGCGGCCCTTATGGATGCCCCGCACATGGACCTTAAGGGCTACCCGGTATCTGCCGAGGCTAAGGCCCTGGTGGCGGACCTACTGTCAAAGCTCCTGCTGAGCGAGGCCAGGAAGCGGAAGCGTACCAGTGCGGAAGCGGCGGCTTTTGAGCGGACGGTTTCCGCTATTGTTATCGACCTCTTGGATAACGCTCGGTTCTTTGAGGTGAGGGAGTCGGTCAAGCGGTCAAACGCAAAAGGCTGGTGCCGCCACTCTCTTGCAGAGGCCAGCTTTGCAGGTAGCACGGATCATCCCTACACGGCATTCAGGGCCACTATCGAGGGACTTGAACGTCTTGCTTTAGTTGAGCGTAAAGTAGGATTTGCAGAAGCATCCGCCTTTAGCAGGACAGGCCGGATTTGGGGGCGTCAAACTCGCTTTAGAGCGCGATCGGCACTGATTGCTCTTGCTCAAGTACATGGCGTCAACCTGGGATTAGACAAGTTCGCCCGCCATTTCAGATTCACTCCCCCAGGGAAGGCGCTCCTTCTGCGTGGGCCGTCGTCTGGATATGGTGATAACAAGCAATCGGGGCGACCGATCAAGTTTGACGCTACCGAGTTGACCCGCAGCCTTGAGGCCGAGGTGAGGGAAATCAACGCCTACCTTTCTAAGGTCGATATCCAACCTTTCACGCATCGGGGCTTTACCCGCATCTTCAATGATGGGGGAAAAGCTGATTACGCTTGGAATAAGGGAGGGCGGCTCTATTCGATTGGAGAAGGCAGCTATCAGAATCTACCTGAGCAGCAGCGCCTAACCATGACGTTCAACGGCGAACCAGTCGTTGAGATTGATATTAAGTCTTGCATGCCGATGTTGACGCACAGTGCTCTTGGGCGGCTAGACTACAATCCGCATGAACATGATCCCTATACGCTGCCCGAGACGCCTCGACTGATTGGCAAGCTGTGGTTCACACAAGCCATTGGCTTGAACAAACTACCGTCTCGTTGGACCAAGGGGCACGTCAAGAAGGCTGCTGAGTCTGGCCTGGACTTGGGCCTCTATCCGATCAAGAAAATAGAAACTTCGATGCTTGCTCACACTCCGGCTCTTCGGGAGTGGTTTAGCCAGGGTCAACTCGGCTATCTCGACCTAATGTATCTCGAAAGCCAGGCGCTGGTTACGACGATGCTTGAACTGGTCCGCAAAGAGATTCCGTGTTTATCGGTCCACGACAGCCTGATTGTCCCTGCTTCTAAAGCAGGCTTTGCACTTGTTGCCTTCGGAAACGCCTATTACAGCGTTTGTGGCATCATGCCTGCCATGGAAGTGGAGGGGTGTGACGGCCCTATAGCCCGGCAATCTCTTTTTTCGAGACGTGATGCAGGGGCGTCTAGCGAAAACATCAGGCCAGCCGACATCGCGAAACTAGACGCGAGCGCAAGTGTTGAGAGTCAGAAGCCGTGGGATTTCTGAGATACGGTTTTCTTATTGGATTACCGTTAAGCACCTTGCTATCCGATGCAGCAATTATCCTTGGCTTGTCTGCATTGGATGGTGTTGGCGTGGGGAGACAGTGATTGTGGTCGAGGTATAGATAATAACCCGCAACTCAATCCTTTCCCCCACACCCCCTATCCTTAATCTCTCTCAATAGCTCTAGGTCTCTATCAATCTAGTCCTCGTTAAAGAGACGTTTAATCAGCCTTGAGAGGGAGAGAGAGCAATAACTAGCGGAGGTTAATTCCGGCGTCCGCCCAGAAGGCCTGGACCGCAAAAATATAAAAAGCTTGAGGGGGGTAATGGCTTAAGTCTTTGTCTTTTATTCGAGAATGCCGCTTTTCTGGACCTGGGCCTCAATTCCCAGCCGCCGGGCCTTGAGCGGGCGAAGGTCGAAATCGCCGCTAGGGCGGTTTTTAGACTCACTGAGAATCTTTGTTGCGTTTCCGCTGGGTGGGTAGCGGGGTGGCCTTCCGAGGTGCTGCGCGGGCCTCCTGGGCGCCCTGGCGAGTTATTGCAGCGGCAATGTAGCGGCTCGCGCCGCCTGGTGGGTGTGGCGAGCTACACGGATTGTTCCCAGGCGCCAGCCGGTTTCTGCCCATCTGGCATTTGAGCAGGGGGAGCGACCGGCTTTGCGGTATAGGTGGCGTAAGCCGTATCGAGGGCATCCTTTAGAGCCGCGAGTGCGTCGCCAGCGCCATACTTCCCGGCCTCGTCGCTTACGGTATGGCCTTGGACCCGGTCGCGAAGCTCCTTGTCAATCTTCGCCAAGCGGAGAGCATCTTTCATCGTGTGCCGCAGTGAGTGGAACACCAGCCCGCGACTGGTCTTGATTCCCAGGTCGGTCAGTAGGCGGGCGAACCACTTAGACATAGCTTTTACGAGCCCTTCAATGTCGGACTTGTCGTAGCTTGCATAGTTGAAAAGAAAAGACCGCTCTTTGTTGGTTTGGTGGTAGCGCAAGAAACCGGCATCAAGAGCAGCTTGAGGAATTGGCAGGTAACGTGTGCTTGACGCTGTTTTGCCGTCTTCAATGTGGGCACACCACACGTCATCGCGTTGCAGAACTCGTGACGACTCTAGCTTGGTCAGTTCTCCAAGGCGTGCGCCCGTTGTGATGCCAAGTAGCAGCACCCAGCCACGCGCCTGATTGTCAGGTTCGGTGGTGCCGATAAACTCCAAGGCCGTCTTATACAGCAGTAGCAGTTGGTCGCGACTGAATGTCTCGCGCTTTCCGCCCGCGTCTTTCTTCTTTAAGGCACGGGAGAAGCCAATCCGGTAGAAGGGATTGACCTCAATCTTCCCTGCATCCTCAAGCGTCTTGAAAATGCCAAACACAAAGTTCCGATACTTCTCGCGGGTGGCGAGAGCTAGCTGACTGCCATCCGACTTTTTGAGGCTGTTAAGGTGGGCGATAAACGCCCGTGCTTGGTCCTTTGTGACGTTTTCCAGCGACACTGGTTCACCGGCTAACGAATCCTGGAAATACTTCATTGCCCGATGGCATTCCTCAACGCTCCTGGGCTTGGGGCCGTTGGTTACTTCCCACAGAGCTATGGCGCTCTCTACCGCTTCAGCGAGCGGCTTGGCGTTGCTGCCGGTAGCAGCCGCATTGATGGCCCGCTTGTCGGCCTCGATACCGTCCCGCATAGACTTGGCGACCTCGGACAATACCGGGTCGTCGGCAGTGGTCCCGCCCGTGGCCTCGATTACGTCCCGCTCCAAAAGGGCCTGGGTTTGCTTAATCAGCCGCTCATAGCCGCTTAAGACCTGTAGGCGTTGGGCTAGGGCCTCCGGAGTGATTAGCCCGGCAGGCAGCATGACTGCCCGCTTGGCGTCCTGTAGGGCTTCTAGCGGGCCTAGGGCCTCCAAGAATGGAAGGGCGATGGCTGGCAGAGCCGGGATGGCTGCGGCGGCTTCTAGTTGCTGGCGGAGGCGACCTTGATTGGCAAGCGTAGCCTTCGCCTTGTCAAACTCGTTATCCCAATGCGCGGTAAGCTGGGTGGCCCACTTCTCGGACGCTCGCCGGTCATGGGGGGAGGGGCTTTGCAGCCTTATCCATTCAAAGCCGACTAGCTGAATACAGTCTTTCGGCACGCGCCGCTGGTAAGCCCAGCAACCGTTGTTGCGCTTCAAGTAGGGTACTTTGCTGCCGCTCGCCCTAACCATTCTTGCCCCCTGTCCCGGAGCCTTAGAATAGCCGATGTAGCTAGCCCTGTAGATAGATTTGTAGGTATAGCGCTTCGCCTAAGTGATTGACGTAGCGCCTAAAAGGACTTGGAACTGAAAGCTGAAGTGTTGGCGACCCCTACGGGATTCGAACCCGTGTACCTACCGTGAAAGGGTAGTGTCCTAGGCCTCTAGACGAAGGGGCCGGTCCTGGGCCTGCCGCATGGGCGGGAGGCGAGCCGGTGAGGCGGGGCAGGGTGTAGCCCGGTTCGGCGGTCAAATCAAGCCGGTGCCGCGCAAAATCAGGGGGTAATGGAAAAGGGCGCCCTGGCCGGCGCGCTGGTCTGTGCCACCGTCGCCGGGCTGGTGCCGGTACTCGGGCTGGGCGGCGGGCGATAGGCGTGGGCATAGCCGCTGATCAGGCTGATAGAGGCGGTCCATTTCGGCGGCGGCGGCGCTAAGGGATGCCATTGGGTCAAGCCTGGCTTGGCGATGGCAAGCAGTAGCAACCCGAATGCCACGATCAAAAACCTGCAACGCATGCCACATCCGCCCCTTGTTGAAGCCACCAGCCCGCCGCTATCGGTTTGCGGTTTCGGAGTGGAAGCCCACGCAACCACAACGGTTTTCGCTTTCGTATTGAATCGAGCCACGCCTGTTCGAGTCATGATGACCAGCATTTTCGTGGCTATTTTTGCGGCGAAAACGTATGTCGTCGAAAATCTCCGCGCGTCAGATTCTCACCAAAAGTAACAGTGCTTGACGTGCGGTTCCGGTCGGTAAAAATGCATCTAAACAGCCTCTCAGAAAGACGAGTCGACCATGAAACTTTCACAATTGCAGCGTGCCGCCCTGGTCGGCATTCTGGTGCTCGGCGGCCTCGGCGCCACCGGCGTGATTGGCATGAAGGTTGTGGCTGCAGTGCAGGCGGAAGATACCCTGCCGCTGGCGCCGGCATCGCGCAACGAATGCATCAACGAAGGCCTGCGCAAGGTGCAGGGCGGCTTCTCGCGCCAGACCGCCTACGATATCGAAGTGCGCTGCGAGCAGCTCATCCAGTCGCACGAGGGCCGCAAAGCGGCCCTCAAGTAGCAGGCTGGCCACAGGATTGTAGCGGTACATCTCAGCCCTTGAATTTTCACGGTCGCCATCGCCAAGCTGCGGCCATGCTCGACACGATAAATCTCCCCCTGATCCTCGCCGCCGCCCTGCTTGCCACGGGCAGCCCCGGCCCCGCCACGCTCAATATCGCCGGCACAGCAATGACGGCGGGCCGGCCTTTCGCCCTGGCGGTTGCTGGCGGCGTCGCCACCGGTTCGCTGATGTGGTCCACCGCTGCCGCTTTCGGGCTCGGCGCGGTGATGCTGGCCAATGCCTGGCTGTTTGAATTGCTACGCTATGTCGGCGCCGGCTACCTGATCTTCCTGGCCTTCAAATCGGCGCGTTCGGCCTTGAAACCCGGCGATGTGGCCCCGAAAGCGGTTCAGTATGGCTCCTTGCGGCGGGCTTATGCCGGCGGCCTGGCTTTGCATCTCACCAATCCGAAGCCGATCCTGTTCTTCGGCTCGCTCTATGCCATCGGCGTGCCGCCACAGACTTCGCCGCATACCCTGCTGATCATAATCGGCGCCATGGCGCTGCAGAGCACCCTGGTCTTCGCCGGCTATGCGCTGTTGTTTTCGAGTGCGCCGGCAGTGCGCGCCTATCTGCGCCTGCGCCGCTGGTTCGAGGGGCTTTTCGCGCTGGCCTTCGGCTATGCCGGCTTCAAGATCCTGACGGCACGCCTCTCGTAGAGGCTCAGGTCAGGTTGATGGCGTAGACCGCCTGCGGCTCCTGGAAGCCCTTCAGCGTGTAGTCGCCAAGCGCGGTGAACACGATGCCGGCATTGGCGCAGGCCTCGTGCACCGTGGCCGAGGTAGTGATCTGGCCGGGGATGGCAAGGCCGCAGACGCGGGCGGCAAGCTGCACGGTCGAGCCAAACAGGTCGTCGCCGGCCTTGATCGGCTTGCCCGCCGATAGCCCGATGCGCAGCTTCAAGGGCAGGGCTGGCATGATCTCGTTATGCACGCGCACTTCGCCCTGGATCTGCAGGGCGGCACGCACAGCTTCCAGTGCGCGGTCGAAAGCCACCATGGCGCCATCGCCGGTATGCTTCACCCAGCGGCCGTTATGATCCTCGATCGACTGCCGCACGATGCGGTCATGCGCCTGCACCAATTCCATCTGCATGCTGTCGCCGTGGAGCTGGGTGAATTCGGTCGAGCCGACGATATCGGTGAACATCACCACCACTTGCTCGACAGCCCGGCCATCGCTGCGGCTGAGCCAGCGCTCCACCAGAGCCGGTCCGCCGGGCAGGCCCTGGTCCAGCCGGCCATCCCAGGTCAGCCCGGCCTTGTACATCTCCATGTAGCGCGGCTCGGCGAGATAATCGTCGATGATGCCGGCGAAGCGCCGCGCGCCAGCGGCATCGCCGAACAATTCCGCCAGGCTCTGGGCCAGCACGTAGCGCTGCTCATGCGGCTGCCATTGCTTCAGCTTGCCCGATTGCTCGCACAGGCCGGCGAGGAAGAGATGCAGGCCGAAGCGCATATGGCCGGTGATCTGACCATTCTCGGCCGCACCCGGCAGGCCGAGCAGCTTGGCCATCCAGGCCCGGGTGAGCAGCACAAAGCCCTGCATCACGGTGCCGAGCGAGCGGTGCCGCTCCGCCGTCACCAGGCTGGCTGCGTCTTCGGGGTCGAGCTGCACCAGGGCTTCCGGCTCGGGCTCCGGCTCGCTCAAGGCGGGCTCGAGCGCGGCCACCGCTTCTGGCTGGGTCAGCGGCACGGCGACCGGCACCATTCCGGCGTGCTGCTGTTTCTCGGCCTCGCTTAAGAATCGGAAAAGCTGGCTCAGGATGCGGCTGCGCTCATCGGGGGCGGAAGCCAGCAGGCCAAGGCCGAGGGCCGCCGCGACGGAGAAGCCGCCGGCCAGGCCGGTGAGCATGGTGGTGGAAACGAAGCCAGCGGCGCCGGCGGCTTTCAGCAGCAAGGCCAGGATCGCCAGGGCGCCGATCACCAGGGCCGCCAGCAGCACCGCCACCGCCTGCCGCCCGCGCGGCGATAGCGGTTCGGGCTGAGCCAGGGCGTCGCTGCCTGGTGCCGGCTGGCTGGCGCCGGGCGTTACCCGCGCCTGGGCGCCCGGTATGCTGCGCGCTGCCACGCGGCTTGGCGGCGGCCGGGTCGGCAGCGTATCGACCTTCTTCTTGTTGGCGATCTTGCGCTCGCGCTGGCCGCCCTCATCGTCGTGGGTTTCTTCCACCACACGGTAGGCCAGCACATGCTTCTCGCGATACATGAACTCGGCATACTCCACCGCCGGCTCGCGCTGGTGGCTTTTGAATTGCCGCACCAGTTGCCAGCGGTAATCGGCGAAGATGTAGACGTCGTAGACTGTCTCGCTCATGGCGCGGCAATCTAACGGTTGTAGTTCCCGCCTACAATCGGTCGATTTTGTTCAGGCATTGCGCGGCCCGAGCGCGCAAGTCTGTCTGCCGTTCGGCGCTGAAGCGGGCCCAGTTGCGATAGGGCATGGCGAGGCGCGGATTGCCGGCGAGCTTGCCCTGGTTGCGGGCAAGGAAGTCCCAGTAAAGCGCGTTGAACGGGCAAGCCCTCGGTCCAGTGGATTGCGACACGTCATATGTGCAACCACGGCAATAATCGGATTGGCGCTGGATGTATTTGCCGGAACTGGCATAGGGCTTCGAGGCCATGCGGCCACCATCGGCGAATAAAGCCATGCCATGGGTGTTGGGCAATTCCACCCATTCGAAGGCATCGGCATAGACGGCGAGGTACCAAGCCTGCACCTGCTTCGGCGCCAGCCCGGCCAGCAGCGCGAAATTGCCGATCACCATCAGGCGCTGGATATGGTGGGCATAGGCATGGCGCAGGGTGTCGCCGATGGCATGACGCAGGCAGTTCATGCCGGTTTCGCCGGTCCAGAAAAATTCCGGCAAGGGGCGCTGGGCATCCAGTGCGTTGCTGTCGCCATAACCCGGCATATCCAGCCAGTAGAGGCCATGAACATATTCGCGCCAGCCTAGGATCTGGCGGATGAAGCCTTCAGCGGCATTCAGCTTCACCTGGCCTTTGCGGTATGCCGTTTCGGCGGCGCGGATCACCTGCAGCGGATCGAGCAGCCCCACATTGATGTAAGGCGACAGCACGCTATGAAACAGCAACGGCTCCTCTGCCGCCATGGCATCCTGGTAGTCGCCGAAATCAGGCAGGGCATGGGCGATGAACCAATTCAGTGCCGCCTCGGCCTCGATCCGCGTCACCGCCCAGCGGAAAGGTTCGAGCTGGCCGTAGTGATGCGGGAAGCGGGCGCGCACCAGGTCCAGCACGCTGCGCGTGATGGCATCGGGGGCGGGGGCAGGGCGCTGCGGGATGACCAGGCCCTTGGGCAACGCCTTGCGGTTCTCGGCATCGAAATTCCACTGGCCGCCTTCCGGTTCGCCGGTGGCATCCAGCAGCACCTGATGCCGGCGCCGCATGGCACGATAGAAAAATTCCATGCGCAATTGCCGCTTGCCCTCAGCCCAACGGGCAAAGGCC
>NZ_JBBKBA010000002.1:1040435-1042212 GCF_038404985.1 Ferrovibrio sp. MS7 | reverse complement strand
CGATGCCTGCAACTTCATGGCCACGGTGGAGAAGCGCCAGGGCCTGAAGATCGCGGTGCCGGAAGAGGTCGCCTGGCGGCTGGGCTTCATCGATTCAGCCCAGGTCGAGCGCCGCGCCGACTATTACAAGAACAACGAATACGGCAAATATCTGCGCCGACTGCTGGCCCGGATTGGCTGATGTCGCCTCCCGCTGGGCCGCAAACCGGCGCCGTGACTGCACGGCCCTTGTTCTTCATTCTGGTATTTGCGCTTTGCTTGGTTTTGGGTCTGGCCTGGAAATGGGGGCCATTGCAGCCCTGGCTTGATATCCAGCATGGCGTTGCGGCCTTGCGCCGCTTCGGCGACGCTACCGGGCCGCTGGCCGCCATTCTCGGTTTTGCAGTAGCCTGTATCCTGGTGGTGCCGATCACCTTCCTGATGCTGGTTGCGGTGGCGGCTTTTGGCCCGCTGCTTGGCATCCTCTATGTTCTGTCCGGTGGCGCGATTGGCGCCGCGGTCAGCTTCTGCATTGGGCGTTATCTCGGCGCCGCGGCGATCAGGCGACTGGCGGGCAGAAGGCTGAACGATATCAGCGCCCGCCTCGGCCAGCGCGGCATCCTGGCCACCTTCATCATGCGGCTGGTGCCGGTGGCGCCATTCGCGCTGTTCAATCTCATGGTCGGGGTGACGCATATCCGGCTGCCCGATTTCCTGATCGGCAGCACATTGGGCCTGTTGCCGGCCTCGTTATTGATTGCGGTTTCGGTTGATGCCGTTTTGGCGCTGGTCGAGCGGCAGCCGGCGGAAGCCTGGCTGCTGGTGGTGGGTCTGGGCGTGGCCTTGGCGGTTGGTTTGTGGGCGATGCGGGCGGCGATCAAAAAACTGCAGCGGCAGCCGGATACGGCCGCAGACCGGGAATGAGCGCCACCAGGTGGATCAGGCCGTGTAATTCTGCCAGCTTGCCGCGATAATGCTATTAAGCGCCAAATGTTCGGTGGAAGACAGGGTCAGGCCGCTGGGCGGTGTGGCCGAGTAACTTGCCATCGCGCTGACCAGATTCTGCACCATCGACGACAGCAGCTCCTGCTGCCCATCAGCGGTGCGGATGGCATCGATCCGATTGGCCGGCGCGGAGAACCAATCCTGCAAGGTGACCTGGCTGGCGGCCTCGCCGATCGCATTGACCACTAGGTTGTTGCCGCTTTGCCGGAACCACAATTGATCGCGGGCGATGCCGGAGCCAAACAGCAGAAGATCGGTGGTGCTGCCGGCATCCGTCAGGCCGGCCTGCGCAATGGTGTCGAAGCCATCGCCACGGAAAATCTGATACAGGTCATTGCCAGGGCCTGCATCAAGAAAATCGTCGCCCTTGCCGCCGTTCAGCATGTCGTTGCCGCCGCCGCCCACCAGCAATTCGGCAGCGGCGCTGCCGGTCAGGCTGTCGTCGAAAGCCGAGGCATAGACACGTTCGATGCCAACCAGCGTGTCGCCCTGGGCCTCGCCGCCCAGCCCCGTGCCTGTGGTGAGATTGATGGTGACACCGGCGGCGGAGGCGGAATAATACACTGTGTCGATGCCGGCGCCGCCATCGATATAATCGGCGCCCGCGGCCCCATTGAAGTGATCGTTGCCGTCGCCGCCTATCAGCAATTCGGCGGCGGCACTGCCGGTAAGGCTGTCGTCGGAGGCCGAGCCATAGACGCGCTCGATGCCAACCAGCGTGTCGCCCTGGGCATCGCCGCCCAGCCCCGTGCCTGTGGTGAGATTGATGGTGACGCCGGCAGATGAGGCAGAG